>JBOHVR010000624.1:0-13463 GCA_050735755.1 Binatia bacterium | reverse complement strand
CCCATGGCGTTACCCTATTTCTATTTGCGCGTAAATGGCGCGCCGGTTCCAGATACCAGCTCCCTCAATCCCCGGCTGCAATGGGCCGTCAGACTGTGGCGCCGTCTGCCGTTAAAAGTGACGATGGCAATCGGGCCACGCGTTGTCCGCCATCTCCCCTAGGGCTTGCCATCGAGAGCGAGCAGAGTTGAGCGAGCCATGAAAATCCTGTTTCTTGCGCACCGAATTCCGTACCCACCGAACAAAGGCGACAAAATACGGTCGTATCACCTTCTACGCAGCCTGGCGCAAAAGCATGAGATTTCGCTGGTGTGCTGGCTTGATGATGCGGGTGACAAGCAATACGAACCCACTCTTGGCAATCTCTGTCGCGGGGCCCTTGAAACCATGACCGTGAGTCCCTCCGGCGCTTGCTTGAACGGGCTTGGCTTCCTTCTGTCGGGCCGGAGTTTTTCAGAAGGTTACTTCTATTCGCGGCGGCTGCAGGGCATCGTGGATCGCCTGGTTCAAAGGAATCACTACGGTCTGGTTTATGCTTTCTCGTCGCCCATGGCGCAGTACGTTCGCGCGCATCGCGAGATTCCGCTCCTAATGGATTTTGTGGATGCGGACTCTCAAAAATGGCTGCAGCTGGCCCGCTTCAAGAAGTTTCCCCTCTCCGCTTTCTTTCTTTGGGAAGGCACGCGTCTGGCCAACTATGAGGTGGCGGTGTCGTCGCGGGCCAGCTGGAGTGTCTTTGTTTCCGCGGCAGAAGCCGCCCTTTTCAAGTCGATTGGCGGCAAGGGGAACATCCTGGCTATACCCAATGGCGTGGACTCGGACCTCTTTCGCCTCCCGGTCCAAGAGCCTGAAGGTGAAGCCGGCGCGGGGGCTTCCCATCCCGGCGGTAGGGTTTTTCGACTCATTTTTGCCGGCACCATGAATTATTTCCCCAATGAGGATGCCGTCCTCTACTTTGTGCGCGAAGTGTTTCCCCTGATTCGGCGCGAATGCCCCAATGTGGTTTTCGATGTTGCGGGACGCAGCCCTAGCCGATCGCTGCGCCGCTTGGACGGGATCGAAGGTGTCCGCATACTCGGAGAGGTGGGCGACATCAAGGGACATCTGGTGCGCGCGGACGTGAGCGTGGCTCCGTTGCGGATCGCACGCGGCATTCAAAACAAGGTTCTTGAGGCCATGGCCATGGGCATCCCGGTGGTGGCCACTCCAGACGCTGTTGCGGGCATTGACGTCGAGCCGGGCGAGGACCTTCTCGTGGCCGCCTCTCCGGAAGCTTTCGCGCGCCACGTGATTTCTCTTCTGCGCGACCCTCAATTGCGTTGCCGCATGGCCAAGAGAGCAAGGAGCAAGATGGTCCAGCAGTATAGCTGGAAAAGAATGGGCGCCCAGCTTGAGAAAATCATTGAGGAAGGCTTGGGTGATGCGCGCATGAGCAGGGTCCAGCGGGGTATCTAGGGAGGAAGAGTGCTGCAAATCGAGTGCATTGAAGAAGAGGGGCGATTCCTGGACTTAAAGGAAGATTGGAACGCGCTCCACCGCCGGGCCGCTTCCGCCTCTTTTTTTCTCAGTCACGTCTGGGCACGCTGCAGCTGGCGCGAGCTCAGACAAAAACACGAGATGAGGATTGTGGCCGTGAGAGACCACAACCATCTGGTTGCGGTGGCCCCGTTGATGAAGTCCCGGCTCTTCTCCAGAGGGCTGCCCATGGGGCAGCTGAGTTTCATGGAACATCCGGAATCTCAAGCTGGCGATATCTTGTTCGACGGCACCGAGTCGAGCGTAGAGGCCGTGCGCCTGGTCCTTAGTCTTTTGCGCGGCGAGCGGGCGCCGGACTGGCAGCTCCTCTCGCTGGACAAAATTCCTCCGTCCTCGCCGAGTCTGCACCACCTTTCAAGGTTGGCGCAGTTCCTGGGCTTTCGTTACGAGATGAAGTCGGTTCATTCGGCTCCGGTGATTTGCCTGGCGGGAGGGTGGGAGGAATACCTGAAATCCCGGACGCCGCGCTTCCGCAAGACGCTGCGCAACGTGTCCAACCGGATCGGTCGACTTGGACGGGTGGAAGCAAACCGCTACACGGGAAGAGACCAAACCCGGGAAGCCGTGGATAAATTGTTTTCGGTTTCGGACTCGAGCTGGAAAGCCTCCGACGGCATTGCGATCACCAGCAGCGCTGGACGCCGGCGCTTTTTCGCGGATCTCTGTGCCGATCCCGAAGCTGCGCAAGCACTGCAAATCTGGATTCTTCAAGCCGACGGCGCTCCGCTGGCGTCGGAGATTCAGATCAAAGACCGGGACACCGTCTACGCGCTGAGAAGCGACTTTGATGAGCGCTACGCCGATTATTCGCCGGGCAGCTATCTGCAAGGCGAGATCCTTAAACAGCTGTCGAGCGAGGGATGCTCTGAATACAACATGGGCGTGGGGCGGAACGCTTATAAGACGCGCTGGGCCAACCAAGAATCGCGGTTGATGAATTTTCGGCTCTACAATCAAACCCTCTACGGCTATCTTCTCCACTCGCTGGACTCATGCAGCCTGCGTCTAAGAGGGTTTAGAACGTTGCAGGGCCTTTTGCCTGGAGGCGCTCGATGAGCGGCTTCTCCGGCAAGGTCCAGACCCGCGATGGATTCAGCCTCCCACAGTTTGTTCCGCATACGCGGGGAGGCCTGAATCGGGAAGCCGAGGTGTTTCAGCGAGACGGATTGGCTCTCATCCTGGACGGCGAAGTTTATGACTCTCTGCGCCAGGCGAATGGCTTACCGGACCCGGGACAAGCTTATTATTTGGCCAGCCTTTACGACCGCAAAGGTCTCGATTTTCTCAAAGGAGTAAGGGGAGCGTTTTCTGTGGTCCTCGTCGATGCGGATTCGCAGCGGGTGGTCCTTGCAGTGGATCCGTTTGCGACCCGGCCCCTCTATTACAGCGGGAATCAGGAGACGCTGGTCTTTGGCTCGCGGATTTCCTACTTCGCGTTGTACCCGGAGGCGCCGCTGGAGATCGATCCTAACGCGATCCACTTCTACTTGAATCATTCCTTTATTCCCGCGCCGCACAGCGTCTGTCGGCAAATCCATCGCCTGCAGCCGGGGCAACTGGTGGTGTGGGAAAAGGGGAATCTCTCGCTGCGGCAGTATTGGGACCTGAGCTACGACGAGGATCCCGCGCTGGAAGAGGAAAAAGCGGCGGCTCTTGTGCGCGAGCAGTTGGAAGAATCGGTGCGGATCCGACTGCAAAACGGCGCCGCGCGCAACGGGCAAATCGGGGCCTTTTTGAGCGGAGGGACCGACAGCAGCACGGTGGTCGGCTTGATGACCGGAGTCACAGGCCGGCGGGTCAAAGTGTTCTCCGTGGGTTTTGAAGAGAAGCCTTACAATGAAATTTGGTACGCCCGAGTCGCGGCCAGACACTTTGGCTGTGAGGCCTTCGAATACCTCGCGCGTCCCAAAGAGCTTCTTGAGATCATATCGCTTCTGGCCCAGGAATATGACGAACCTTTCGGCAACAGTTCCGCGCTTCCTACCTACTGCTGTCTGCGCATGGCGCGGGATGCGGGCGTGGAGGTCATGTTTGCCGGCGACGGGGGAGACGAGCTGTTTGCGGGCAATGAACGTTATCTGACAGAGAAGATTCTGTCTCTCTATCAAGTCCTGCCGGAGCGCGCGCGGCGGTGGCTCGATCCTCTGGCTGAGCAGCTGCCTCCGGTCTATCCGCTGGGAAAAGTGCGCAGCTACATCCGCAAGTCGAACCAGCCGAATCCGGACCGGTTCTTGACCTATCAGCTCTATGTCAGAGATCGCGCGGCGGAGTTTTTTACCAAAGATTTTCAGGCGCTCTTGGACCTCGACTTTCCCTTGCAGGTCGCACGCGAACATTACCGACGCGTTCAGACGGCAAGCGACCTCAACCGTCTCCTCTACCTGGATATGAAGATGACGATCGCGGACAACGACCTTTTCAAGGTGAACCGGATGGCGGAAAGTCTTGGATTGGGCGTGCGGTATCCTTTCCTGGATCCTGAAGTCGCCGCGATCGCGGGACGCATTCCCGCGCGCTTGAAAATCAAGGGGGGAAAGAAGCGGTACATCTTCAAGGAGGCATTTCGCCGCCTGCTGCCGCGCGAGATTCTCCGTAAGAAGAAGCACGGATTCGGCCTGCCGACCGGGCAGTGGCTAAGAAACGATTCCGGTTTCAAAGATCTCGCGCGGAGCCTGTTGCTGGACGCCCGCGCTGTCCAGAGAGGCTACTTCAAGCGCCCCGCGCTGGAAGATCTGCTGCGGCGGCATGAGGAAGAGAAGAGCAATTATTACGGGTCGATCATCTGGAATTTTATGATGCTGGAGCTTTGGCACCAGCGGCATGCGGACGCGCGCGCCGTTTCCGTGCCGGGAAAATAGCAGCCATGGAAATTCGTCCGACCCACGGGGCGCGCAGCGCGATGATTCGCATCGGCGCCGACTGTGTTTTCTATTGCGGCGCTTTGGGTTTGCTCGGTCCTCGCGGAGCGAACCGCGAAACAGCAAGCCCGATGCCCTTCAGCGTGCTGATCTACCACCGCGTCAATTCGCAGGGTGACGCTTTTTTTCCGAGCCTTTCGGTGTCCGCATTTGAGGCGCAAATGCGTTATCTGGCGCGGCAATTTCGCGTGCTCCCATTGCGCGAGATTCTGCGCCGGGTGCGCGCGGGGAAGGCCGTCGAACCGTGGACCGTGGCGATTACGTTCGACGACGGTTATCGGGATAATTTCCTCTACGCGCATCCGATCCTCAAAAAATACGGGCTGCGCGCGTCCCTTTTCGTTCCCACCTCCTATATTGACAGCGGCCGGCTCCTTTGGAACGACCGCCTGGCTTGGGCGCTGAAGCATACGGAGCGGAAGGAAGTGGGCTTGTCAGACGTTTCCGCAAAGATCCTTCTGCCGCTGCGAAGCAACGCGGAAAAGCAACGAAGTTTCCTGCGTCTGGTGACTTTTCTTAAGGCGCGTCCAGACGAACACAAGGAGGCCGCGTTGGAGAGTCTAGTGAAGGAGTTGGGGTGCGGGTCGCGGACCCCCGGCGCCCTGATGTTGAATTGGAAAGAGCTGCGCGAAATGGCTGAGCAAGGGTGGGAAATTGGTTCGCATACGGTCAACCACAGCATTCTTACGCGTGTTCCCCTGTCCCTCGCGCGTCACGAGGTATGCGCGTCGAAAGCCATCATTGAGGAGCAGCTCCAGCAACCCGCGGCCCTGATTGCCTATCCCAACGGCAAAGGCGAGGACTTTAACGCGGAGGTAAAGGCGTTAGTCCGGGAAGCGGGTTACGAGGGCGCGGTGACAACCGTCGATGGGTTCAATGGATGGCCCCTGGATCCGCTCGAGCTTAAACGGCGCAACCCTTGGGAAGAACATCTGCCTAGTTTTGCGACGAAGATGAAGTGGTCCTACTGGAAAGCTATGAATTCGGCGCATTCACCGCCGGGCATGGGACGCTTTTTAGGAGAAGAGTCATGAGAATGAACAAACTAATGCCTTGGGTTCTTGGAATCTCGGTATGGGCGTGGATTGCGGGCGCGGCCGCCCAGAATATTCCCAAAGAAACACACTGGGTTGCCCGAAAACATATCAATAACGGGTTACAGGACATGGCCGAAAAAAAGTATTACTGGGCGAAGAAAGAGTTCGAGTTTGTGATGCGCATGCAACACGACAGCGGCCTCAAGTGCGTGGCCTTTCTGAACCACGGGGTGATCAATTACATTGAAGGAAATATCGATCAGGCGATCAGTGATTATAAGAGCGCGATCCGGTTCAAGCCCGATTACGCAGAGGCTTACTTCAATCTCGGGAGCGTCTATTACAAGCGCGGTAACTTCAAGGGCGCCGAAGAAGCCTATCTCAAAGCCATCCAGCTGCAGCCGGAATACGGGCGCGCCCACTACAGCCTGGGGAATGTTTATCTAGACCAAAGAAAGTACGACCTCGCGGAGAAACACGCGAATCTCGCCGCACAGTACGGGGTCGGCTACAAAACACTCAAGGAGAAACTGAAGAGCGTCAAGCGCTAGCGGCTGCGCCCGCAGAAGGGTCGATTCTCGTTATGTTGCGTCATTTGCAGGAACTTTACGAGCACCGAGAGCTTATCCTGAGCCTCGGGCTGCGCGAAATCAAAGCCCGCTACAAACAAACTGCTTTTGGGGTTTCTTGGGCGATCATCCAGCCGCTTTCGCTGATGTTGATCTTTACCTTGGTCTTTTCGCGGATCGCGAAGCTTCCGAGCGATGGGATTCCCTATCCCATCTTTGTGTATTCGGTGCTGATCTTCTGGCAATTTTTTACTCTCACCTTCTCCCAAGGCACCACCTCCGTGGTCAGCAACGCAAACCTGGTGCGAAAGGTGTATTTTCCGCGAGAGATCTGCTTCCTGGCGAACTTCTTTTCCGCCTTCATTGATCTGGCGATTTCGTTCTCCCTGCTGTTGGTATTGCGGGCCTATTACGATCTTCCGCTCACGTGGAATTTGCTTTGGGTTTTGCCGATTCTTCTGGTTCAAATCCTCTTTACCTTGGGTTTGGTTTCCCTGACGTCCTATCTGCACGTCCATTTTAGGGATATCGGGCACGCGCTTCCCTTGGTCAACCAGATTTGGATGTTTGGCAGTCCCATCGTTTATTCCTTGAGCGCGGTTCCGGAGTCGCTGTTGGCGATTTATCTGATAAATCCAATGGCGGCCATTATGGACAGCTACCGCCGCGTGATCGTGCTCAACACCTATCCCAATTTCGAGTACCTCGCCGTGTCTGCCGGCGTGGCATTGGTTTTCTTCGCGGTCTTCTACCCTCTGTTCAAGAAGAGCGAACTCAGTTTTGCGGACGTGATCTGAGCGGATCGGAGGCGCCATGAACACCGTCATTCAGTTCCGCAATGTTTCGAAGAAATATCGGCTCAAGCACGGTTGGTATCCGTCTTTGCGCGATCACGCCGCGGCCCTCATGCGCAAAGCCACTCACTTTCTTTCTGGCAACGGCAAGTTTGAGGATAGCGAGATTTTCTGGGCTCTCAAAGACGTCAGTTTCGACGTCGAGGAAGGAGACGCGTTGGGAATCATCGGCGCGAACGGCGCCGGCAAGAGCACGATCCTCAAAATTCTCTCGCGGGTTACGGCTCCCACGTCGGGTTCTGTGACCGTGGGCGGCAAAATCGGCGCTCTCATTGAAGTCGGCGCCGGTTTTCACCCAGAGCTCAGCGGGCGTGAAAATGTATTTCTGAGCGGCTCGATTATGGGCATGAAAAGAAGGGAGATCGAGCAACGTTTTGAAAGCATCGTGGAATTTGCCGGCGTGCGCCAGTTCATCGACACGCCAGTCAAGTTCTATTCTTCGGGAATGTACATTCGTCTCGGGTTTGCCATAGCGGCTCATTTGGACCCGGACATTCTGCTGATTGATGAAATCCTTGCGGTCGGCGACGCTGCCTTTCAGGTCAAGTGTCTGAACAAGATTGCCGAGCTGAAGGCCAGCGGCAAAACCACGATTCTGGTTTCACATGAGCTTTCGAATATCAGGAACTACACCCAGAAAGTGATTTGGGTGACTCAAGGGCAGGTGGCGGAGGTCGGCGATCCGGATGAAGTCGTGGAAAGGTATTTGCAGAGTCTGACCATTCAGCATCCCGGGACCTCCTCCCGGCGCAACCTGCAAACGGGACAGAAACCCATTCAAATCACCGGAGTCCGCCTGCTCGACGCCAACGAAACCGTCCGCGACTTATTTGTTTCTGGCGATATGGGGATCGTCGAGATCCACTACGACGTGGAGACACCCGTGGCGTCGCCGATCTTCACTGTGTCGTTCAAAGACGTTCAGGGACCTCATGTAGGGAGCGTCGCCACGTCACTCGATCGTCTCGACCTCGGGAGGGTGACAGAGCCCGGTGTCCTTCGGTTCAGGCTCGCTCCTATTCTGTTCATGAAAGGGGCTTACGTTGTCTCGCTTTCGATTCGGGAAAAAGGAACGGGAAAGATCCTGGATTCTTTTCCGAACGCGGTCACCCTGGTAGTGGGCGGGCCGAACATACCTGCCAATGCGGCTTCGGGGCACTTTATTTTCCCTCACGTTTGGGAGACCAACGGGTGTGAGGCGACCACGGAACCTCAGAGCACTGTTTTGAACAAAGCCTGACTGTGCTTGCCGTGAGCTCCTGACGGGTTTCGGAAAGGTGCAACGGGCGGCGCACGCCAGTTTCACAGTAAGGCTTGCCCTAGAGATGAACCTCGTGGTTGTAGAGGTTGAAAAAAATCCTGTCCGCTGCAATCGAGCCATGCAGGAAGGGCGGAAGCCTGCCCAATTTTTGTCAACGCCGGGCTCTGTACGATATCAAAACCGTTGTGCTTGAGGGGAGGAGCTAAAATTGGGCGTTCATGTTCGCCGGAAACTGGTCTTAATCGCCATCGATTCCGGAGATAGCGAATTGGTGCGTCGCTGGGCGGCCGCGGGATACCTGCCGACTCTCGCCGGGCTATTAGAAAGGGGAGCATCCTTCGCGGTCTCCACTCCGCTTGGCGTTTTAGAGGGAGCGGTTTGGCCGACGCTACTCATGAGCCAGTCCGTGGGCAGCCATGGCATGTTTGCCTACCGGCAAATCAAACCGCGTTCTTACGACCTTGAGCTTGCAATGCTGGCCGATCGCCTCCCGGCGCCGCCGTTCTGGTTCTATCTAAGTCAAGCCGGCAAGCGCGTGGCGATCGTGGACGCTCCCTTTGCAAGGCCGATAAAAAACCTGCGCGGCATCCAAGTGACTAATTGGGGCGCTCATGACCCGTGGTGCTGGCGTGCTTCTTCCTGGCCGCATCATTTGATCGGTGATTTGGTCGCACGATTTGGAGAGCATCCGGTCGGGATGTGCGATCAGAAGGATCGGACGCGCGAGGATTATCAGAATCTGCGCTTGCGGCTGCTGCGCGGGACGCAAGCCAAGACCGAGCTTTTGCGCTATTGTTTGAGTCTTGAGGACTGGGATTTTTTCTTCGGCGTCTTTTCCGAAGCGCACTGCGTTGGCCACCAGTTCTGGCATTTTCTCGATCAGGAAAATCCTTGTCACGATGCGGCTGCCCCGCCGGAGCTGCAGACGGCGGTGCGCGATGTCTACCAAGAGATCGACCGAGGTCTCGGTCTACTCCTCAAAGCCTTGCCGTCAGAAACTGATGTTCTCGTCCTTCTCAGTCACGGCATGGGACCTTACTACCATGGGTCGCATCTTCTCAATCAGGTCCTCGAGCGATTGGAAATGGATCAGACGCCTAACGGCAGGCGGGAAACGGCGGTTTTCGTATCCGAGCCTCCACGCGCACGCCGTCTGGTTTGGAATCTGCGGCACTTGGTTCCGCAGCCCCTGCGCGCGGGAGTCAAAGCCAAGTTATCTTCGGGAATTGTTGATGGCCTTTGGGAATGGGCTCATCCGGACGCGCACCCGTGGTCCATCGCGCGGGCTTTTCAGGTCCCCTCGAGCAACATGACCGGCGGCATCCGGATTAATCTCAGGGGAAGAGAACCGGCGGGAAAAGTGGAGCCCGGGACCGAGTATGACGAGCTTTGCCGCGAACTGATGGAGGCGCTGATGGAATTGGAAAACCCGCGGACTGGCAAAAAGGCTGTCCAGTGGGTCGCGCGTGCGCGTGATCTCTATCAAGGAGCGCTGCTGCACAGACTCCCTGACCTCCTCGTTGAGTGGGACCATAGCGCCCCCATTACCAGTCTCGTGTCGCCACGGATCGGAACCGTCGAGGGAATGTTTCCGGGCGCGCGCACCGGAAGTCACTGGCAGAACGCTTTGCTTATAGGATCAGGCCCGAACTCTAGAGCGAGGCAGTCGGCTCAAAGAATCCACACAATGGATATAGCTCCGACCGTGCTGGATTTTTTTGGGATTCCCTTGCCCGAAAGCTACGAGGGGATGAGCGCACTGGCCGCGTTCGGCGCCGACGCAAAACCTGTAGATGCCGCCGCCGTGTCCGCCGTTATCTCCGGGTAAATACGTCCGGTGGCAGTTTAACGCTTCCTTCCGTTTTTGTGGACCCGTCCGTCTTTCATCTTGTCATTCCATAGCTGTCCCTATGAGCAGCGGACGATCTGACGCGCAGAGCACTTATTCAAGAGCCTATCGCCTGCTGCAAGAGCGAGAAGGTATGTTCGAGGCCGGAGGCGCGCAAGGACAGAAGCTCATTCGAACCTGTTATAAAGTCCTCATCGTCGAGGGACTGAACGAGCTGAAAGCGATGCCGCAAGAGCAAAGGACAAACCTGACCGCTTATCTAAAATCGTGTCAGGACCCGTCGCAAGGAGTGTTTCGGGATCCGCTAGGTGCCGGGACCCTGACCGATTCGGGCGGGCTCGATTACTACTGCACGTGCCTTGCCCTCCACGCTCTGGATGCGCTCGGGGAGAAAGCCATGCATCCCCTGACTTTCATGGATGAGGTCACACACGGCGTGAGTCTGGGAGCGCAAGCTGATACCTGGGATTGGAGTCAGCTTGAGATCCAGGGGCGAAGGCTAATGTGCCTGCTGACGTTTTTGATCTACCGCGCGGAAGCCGAGGGAGATGTGCCGGCGCGAAGTTATTTTCACGAGATGCTGGATTGGCTGGACCAGAGACAGGATGAGAAAAGCGGCTTGTGGAACATGGGACATGACATCGCGCTGTGGCAAAGCGCGATGCTGGCATCCCGCCTGGTTCCGTTCTACGAGTACGTGCGGCGCCCTTTAGCCCGCAAAGCGCAAGCCGTGGATACGCTGCTTTCGTTGATTCCGGTCGATGTCACCAAAGCTGATCCCGAGTCGTGTTTGGCGGCCACCTCGTTGCTGGCGATGCTTGGCCAGCAAGGCAGTTATCGCAAAGACGCCGTCAAAAGAAGCCTCTTGGAAGTCCACCGCTCTATCCAGGTAATGATGAACGACGACAGAGACGGTCGTGTCTCTGCAGATCCCGCTACGGGAAGAAGCTTCGATGAGTCCTTGTGGATGGG
This sequence comes from Binatia bacterium, assembly GCA_050735755.1. Taxonomy (GTDB): domain Bacteria; phylum Desulfobacterota; class Binatia; order UBA9968; family UBA9968; genus DATMAM01. The sequence goes on along the minus strand of JBOHVR010000624.1, from coordinate 2,467 downwards.
GCTGGTCACGTTGGCGACAATCGAGCGGGCTTTTCCCGAGGAATTCCCGAAAGCGACAGAGTGGAAGTTCCGTCGCTGGCCTGCTCTGGGCTATTTCCCCGGCTACGGAGGGTTCGCCGAGAGGGAGCGAGAAACCCTCACGCTGTGGATGCGCCGGACCAAGCATTTCGACGTGGCGCCGCTCTCCAGGGAACCCCTGATCAGCGTCGTGATACCGTGCTACAATCTTGGCCGCTACCTCCATGAAGCGGTCGAATCCGTCTTGGCGCAAACTTTCCAGGATTTTGAGGTGATCATCGTCGACGACGGGTCAACGGAGGAATTCACGCGCTTGGCCTTGAGCCGGTTTGAGTGTCCCAAGACGCGAATCGTGCGCCAAAGCAATCAAGGATTGGCCGGAGCCCGCAATGCCGGGATTGCGCAGAGTAGAGGGCGTTACATCTGTTGCCTGGATGCCGATGATAAGTTGCGGCGGGAATTCCTTGTCAAAGCCGTTGCCATACTAGAGCTCGAGGCCGATGTCGGCCTGGTCTCGGGCTATTTCGCGATGTTCGACGAGCGGGATGACGTGTTTCGCTACGATTCGTGCAAATTCCCTGACTTGCTGGTGTATAATCAAGCGATTGAGCCGGCTCTCTTCCGACGCGCTGCGTGGGAAAAGGCGGGCGGTTATTGTCGAACATTCAGCGCGAGCGGCATCGAGGATTGGGATTTGTGGATCACTTTTCTGGAGCAGGGCTACCGCGCCGAGGTTATCCCGGAGATTGTATGGGACTACCGCATCCGCTTCGATCAGATGTCCACGAACATGTATCAGCCCAAGATGTGGGGCAGGTTAATTGCTGAGCTTATTGAACGTCACCGGGAGACGTATCGCGATTACTTGGCGCAAATTGTTGCCGGGCATGCTGCGCGCTGGACCGAACTGCGCGCTTGGGCGAATGATCGAGAGCAAGCGATCAGGTGGTGGGAAAGGGAAGCAGGGAACTGGCGGCGGCTCGCCCGTGAGGGTGAACGATTGATGAGCGAGCAGAGAGGGTGGGTGGCGGGATTGAGCCGGCAAATCCAAGAGTTGGAACAGGCCAAACAGTGGTCGGCACAACAAACAGACAACTGGGAGCGGTTGGCGGAGGCGAGGGAGGAATCGCTTAAAGGACAACAATCCTGGATCAAAGAGCTGGAGCAAGCCAGGGCCTGGTTGGAAGAGCAGCGAGACAATTGGGAACAATTAGCACAAGAGCGGGAGCGAGTGATCCAGGAACAGAGGGCATGGATAGCGGAGTTAGAGAAGGCGAAGAGTTGGCTGGAGAACCAAGTGACTGTCTTCGAGCGGCGGATTGAAGAACAGAGGACCGAAGGAAAGATGTCGCAAGGCAAACCGGATAAAGCACACAAAGACTCGTGAGGCACGCCGGGGGGCCGAGAACGCAAGTTTTTCTCCAGGGAAAGCCGATGCGGCAAGTCAATGAATGGATCGAGGCGGTGGCGAAAGATCAGACCTTCGCGGACGTGGGGGGCCTGTGGGGCACAGAAAATGAAAAGGTAAGCGTTGCCTCCAAAGCCGGCGCTCGAGAAGTGACGATGATTGACATCACGCCCATCGGGTCTCGGTTATGGCAGTGCTTTGACGAGCGTTGCGCGGCCGCCGGTGTATCCGGTTGCCGGCGCATCGCGGCCGACATCAATGATACGAAGCAGGTCGATGAAATCGGCAGTTATGAGGTGGCGCATTGCAGCGGAGTTCTCTATCACTGTCCCGATCCGTTACATGCCGTGCTGAATCTTGCCAAGCTTTCTTGCAAAGTTCTGATACTAGGGAGCGCCGTGGTTCCGTCAAAAATTGAAAATGCCTCTGGAACTCTCTCGATAGAACCCGGAAGCGCCCTCTTTGTGCCGGCTCTGAACGAGAGTCAAAAGGCCGTCATTGGACGGCATTTCACGGAGGTGGGCGCTCAGGAAATCATCGGCATTACGACGCCCTGCCAGTATTCGGTCAATGATTACGGCCCTTGGTGGTGGCTCTTCAGCCGGGAATACGTAGCCGCGTTGCTTCAAGTTGCCGGCTTCACTATCCTCGCAACGGGAAGCGATTGGGAACATCGCACCGCCCTCTATATGGCGCAAAACACTCGCGCTCTCGGTATTTGAAAAGACGACCGGTGCTGCCGGCTTACCAAAGGGGAGCCAGTTTCAGTCTCTTTTGTCATTTCTGACAAAGTGTTCCGACAGCTTGACAATTGATCCCGGCTTTCTTTGGTCTCGCCTGCCGGCGCCGGCCTTATCTTTAGGCGAAAAGTGTGATTTGTTCCTCCCGGCCATTCCACCCGACAAGTGGAATGAGTTTTGCCGGAATTTCATCTCAAAGGTCAAGCCTGCGCGCGAGCCCAACAGATGAAAGCCCTCGGAATCTTTCTTGCCCTCTTGCCTCTTTGTTACTTGCCCGTGATTACCACCCCCTATGCGGGAT
>JBOHVR010000623.1:0-3251 GCA_050735755.1 Binatia bacterium | reverse complement strand
GGATTGTGGCGGAAGCGCGCTTCCTGGGCCAGCTCTCCCAAAGCCAGTAGCTCTGCTTCAGTCAAAAGAAAAATCCCCTCCGCCGTCGTGAGCCGCTCGCCGTTTAGCACTTTGCGTTCGATTTCATCCCACATTGCCAGGTCTCCTCAATTACGCCGGCCGCTTGATGTCCGCGACGGCGCTTTGCTCTTTGCGCTTTACACTTTGTCCTTTATCTGCCAAGAGCCTTTTGAACTCGGCCAATCCCCGTTCTTCCGCTTCCCCAATAACAAACACCAGGTTGCGCAAATAGGCAACGATTTCTTCAGGCTGCAGCGAGCCCTGCCCGGCGTAATGCGCGGCGACGTCCTCAAGACGCGCCATAGAGCCGGTGAATGACGTATCCAACGATTTTTCCATCCGCCGCTTCTCGCTTGCGGGCAAACTGCTCCGGATCACCCAGCGCGCAAACACGAAAGGCGAACCCTGCCAGCGCTGCCACTCGTCAGCGAGGTCATAGACAAACGGCCATTTCGCTTTTTTCATTTCTTCCAGCGCGGCATCGCCAATCAACAGACATGCTTGTCCGTGTCCACCGCGCCGGAAGCTGCAGCCTTTTAAGCCATAGCGGCCCTCCAGCAACAATTGTAGTAGGCGGAAAGACGTCGAGGTCTCTTCAGTGACCCCGATGGCGCTGTCTGCCAACCCGTCGATCGGTTTGGAGGAAAACAACAACACGCTCAGCACCGAACCGTGCGAGGCAATGCCGTAGGAGCCGACCGGTTCGAATTCTCTTTCCAGGCTGAACCAGTCCACAACCGCCATCGGACCTGCGTCGACTTCACCCCGCCGAGCCAACTGCCCCAATTCCCGGGGCACGCAGGGAACCAACGGCAAACCCCAATTCTCGCAGCTCCAATAGAAAGGAGCGCAGTTAAGATAAGTTAAACGAGCGACACGCATCATTTCACTACCGCGCGTTCACCCTTCGACGGCGCTCAGGGCGAACGGGAAAGCTCCCGAAACTCTTTAACATTTTCCGTTCATGCTGAGTTAGCCTGCCCCCGAGCCCTTCGACTTCGCTCAGGATAGACTCCGCCGAAGAGTCGAAGCATGGGTTCCTTGCTTCCTATCCGCGACCCGGCGAATCAGCATGGGCGGCCTCCAGCTGATCCTTCCGATCATAGACGTGAAGTACGTTGTACAGCGCGTCGCGCTCTACAGGAATCTTCCCTGCGTCCCAGATCATGTGCACGAGGCGCTGTCTTGTGACCCCGGCCGGACTTTCCGCGCGCGCCGCGTGAGCGATTTTTTCGTCGACCAGGGTGCCGTTAATGTCCGAAGCGCCGAAATGCAGTGCCATGCTCGCACACTCAACTCCCAGATCGATCCAGAAAGCCTCCACGTGATCAAAGTTGTCGAGCATGAGCCGCGAGGTCGCGATCATCTTCAAATCCTCGATGGCCGAAGCCTGCCGCTCGCGCAATCGATGGCTGCTGATCTGATAGGCTAAAGGAATAAAAGTGAAAAATCCCGGATCCTGATCTTGAACTTCGCGCAGCCGAATGAGGTGCTGCACGCGCTCCTCTTCGGTTTCAATGTGCCCGTATAAAAACGTGGCGTTCGTTCGGATCCCCATACGATGCGCGATTCGGTGAATCTCCAGATAGCGTTCCGGCCCCGCCTTCCCCGGAAAGAGCAGCTTCCAGACGCGATCACTGAACACTTCCGCGCCGCCTCCAGGCATCGAATGCAAGCCCGCCTCCTTCAAGCGGCGCAGCGATTCCTCGGGAGGTATCTTCCAGCGGCGCCAAAAGTAGTCGATCTCTGCAGCGGTGAAAGCCTTGATCTGCACGTGTGGCCAGCGCTGGCGGATCATTCGAATCATTTCCTCGAAATGCTCGAACCGCCAGTCGGGATGATGGCCGCCGACAATATGCACCTCGCGGATTTCTTCATTGATGAGGTCGAGGATCTGCTGGTTCGTAAGCTCGTAAGAATCGCTTGCGCCTTTGTGTTTGGCGAAGTCACAAAAACCGCACGTGAGCACGCAGACGTTGGTTGGATTGATATACCGGTTGATGACGAAGAATACCTGATTGCTGTGCAGCCGCGTCTTGACCCCATCGGCCATGCGGCCGACGCCCAGCAAGTCCGGGCTCCTCATCAACACCAGACCGTCGTCAAATGACAGGCGACTGCCAGCCTGAATTTTTTCCCAAATGGGAATTAAGCTTTGGTCGGTAAAGCGAAGCTTAACGTCTTTCACACAAATTTCTTTGCCAGATTGCTGAAAAATAGTGTTCGTGCTTCGACCCTTCGGCTTCGCTCAGGGCAGGCTAAGCTCAGCACGAACGGGACTTTTCAATATTCCTTAACTGGGCCGCCCCTCTTGAGCTTGTCGAAAGGCAACGGCGAGTTTTTTGAGCGCCTGCCAGAAACCCGGCCGGCAAGCGCTCATTCTCTAAACCCCTTACGCATTCTCCGCTTCCGGATCAAGACCAATGCTCCTTAAGAGCGTACTGTAAAGCTCGGGAAAAGTGCTCATCAACGCCTTTGGCTTCGGCTGGTGCAGCCACCAGATGAGCACTTCATGCAAGGCTCCAACCCACATCAGCGAGATCAGCTCGGAGTTCGCGACCGTAGTTTCGCTTTGGTCGAGCTCTTTCTGAATCAAGCGCGCGATCCTCCCATGAATTTCCATCAGTTTGGCATCGAAGGGCGGCCCCAGGCTTCCCATTTTGAGAAATACGACTCGCGCCATGGGCCGATGCCGTTCGAGCAGTTGAAAAGCTGACTCAATTGCCAGCCGCATCTTCTGCCGCCGCCTGAGTCCGTTTGTCTGCATGCCTTGTTCCATCTTACCGATCAGCAGATTTGCCGCGGCATCAGCGAGGGCTAGGAAGAGATCTTGTTTGCTGGGAAAATGGAAGTAGAGTCCGCCCTTGGAGACTTGGGAGACCGAGGCAATCTCGTCCATCGTGGCTTGGTGATAGCCTTTCTTGGCAAAGACCTCGAACGCCCCCTCGACAATTCGCTGCCGCGTGGCTTCGGTTTGTTTCTCCGCGATCTGCATAGCGACCGACTGATCAGTCGGTTGGAGACTATCTAGCTTTTTTGCAATTAGCAAGTCTATAATCTCTCTCATATCAATAGGGAGGCAGCGGATGACTCCTATAATCGTCAATGGCAAAAAACACACGGTCGACGTGAGCCCCGATACTCCTCTGCTATGGGTTTTACGGGACGCGCTCGGCATGGCCGGCACGAAG
>JBOHVR010000622.1:0-3088 GCA_050735755.1 Binatia bacterium | reverse complement strand
GTATTTGCCTTGCAGCGATTTGCCGAATACGCGGACCAAGTCAGGCTCGTTGTTATCCCGATGCTGACCCATTACGGCCATGTCGAATCGCACAATGAGCGCCTGGCAAACCTGATGGTAACAGGATTGAAGGATTATTTTTCCTTTGCGGGTCAGATTAGTTCGTAGGGTGGGTTAAGGAGCCCTTCGACGGAGCTCAGGGTAGACTCCGCGACAAACCCACCGTTCGAATGATGGGTATCGCTGGCGCTCAACCCATCCTACAAGGAGTGAAAATGGCTCATAATTTCTTCGTAAGATTGCTGCTTCTCTTGTTGCTGGGATCCTTTATCGGCAGCCCGACGGTGTTTGCCGCATCCATCCCAGCCGAATTACAAAAGGCGAAAAAAGAAGCCGAGGCTAGCGGTTATGCGTTCATAGCGAACCGCGCGGAGATTCTAGCCAAAGCAAAGAAGGAAGGCGCGCTTCGCGTGCTGGCTGAGATGCAGCCGCCGAATATCAAGGCTTCGACCGCCGCTTTCATGAATAAATACCCTTTCATAAAGCTTCACATCGAACAGATCACCGGGACCGATTCCGCCCAACGTAACATCCTCGAGATCAAGAGCGGGACCGCAAAAGAGTGGGATATCATCCACTTGTCAACCGATTTTTATAGCGAGTACCTCCCCTATCTCTGGAAAGTCGATCTTCTTGGGATGGCCAAGCAGGGCGTGCTGCAAATACCTGCTCCGATGATCGACCCGAAAAACAGAAACGTGGTCTCTTTCTTCACCCGCTTCCAAGTCACGGCTTACAATCCGAAACTGTTTCACGCCCACTTGTTGCCGAAAACCTGGGAAGATCTTCTTAAACCCGAGTTGAGAGGAAGAAAGTTCGCCGCGGATATTCGGCCCACCGAAATTGCCGGACTTGTGCCGGCCTGGGGTCTGGAGAGAACTCTGGAATTTGCGCGGAAACTGGCTGCCCAGCAACCCATCTGGGTGCGTGGTGGGAGTCGCACGTTGACGTCTATCATTGCCGGAGAAGTTCCAATGATGATTGGTCCTAACTTTGGCAGCGTCAAAAGAGCCCAGCGTAAAGATCCCGCAGGGAATTTGCGCTACGTCATTGTTGAACCCGTCCCCGTTAGATTGACTCTGCAAGAAGCGATTCAAGTGAGCGCCCCGAATCGGAATGCGGCGCTTTTGTGGCTGGAATGGATGGCGAGTCCGGAGGCGCAAAAGCTAACCGATGAGCACGAACCGTTCGATTCTTCCGTCTACGTGCGCGGCGGAGCCGTCGAAAGCGAGCTCCGCGGGAAGAAAATATCGGAACTAAGCTGGGAGCATCACCAGAATATGGACCAATGGCAGGCGAAGGTATTCGAGGCCTACGGATTTCCAAAGTTGGATAAAACAAAGTAAAGGACTATCCCATGAGTGATCTTCCTCTAGTCAAAGTCGTCGCCACCGGCGGAACAATTGCCAACACACCCTCGGGACGTCTCCATGCCCGTGAAGTGGCGGAGGCGATTCCCGAGCTAAAACAGGTCGCCCGCCTCGATGTCGAGGAGGTCGTGCGCGTCGGCAGCCATAGCATGACCATCGAGAACTGGCTCAAACTGGCCCGAAGAATCAATGAGATTTATGCAAAAGAGAAAGACGTAAAGGGAATTGTCGTGACGCACGGCACGAACACGCTGGAGGAGACCGGATATTTTCTCAACCTCACCGTCAAAAGTGAAAAACCCGTGGTTCTTACAGCCGCGCAGCGCCGGTTCACGACCCTGAGCTCGGACAGCCCAAAGAATTTTCTCCAGGCCGTCAGAGTCGCAGCCAATGATCAGGCCGCAAATAAAGGGGCACTGATCGTAACCAATGACGTCATCAATGCAGCGCGCGAAGTCACGAAAACCATAAGCTCCCGCGTTGAGACCTATAGCAGCAAGGACATCGGCGTTCTCGGTTACGTTGACGACGACCAGGTCACCTTTTATCGCGCTCCATTGAGGAAGCACACTGCCGCATCGCCATTCGAGATTGGTAATCTCCAGCGTCTTCCAAGAGTAGACATTATCTACACGTATGTGGACGCGGACGGAATCCTGATTCAGGCCGCTGTCGAACGGGCAAAAGCAGAGGGCTTAGTGATAGCCGGATTCGCCTCCGGCTCCCCGACTCCTGTCATGGAAGAGACTCTCAACGAACTGGCAGCCAAAGGGGTGCCGGTAGTGTTAAGCCAGCGGGCCGGAATGGGCAGAGTGAAAATCAGCCGGACGAGAACTCACGTGATTTCCGCAGATAACCTCACGCCGCAAAAAGCAAGAATTCTGTTGATGCTGGGGTTGACGAAGACCAAAGACGTAAAAGAATTACAGCAGATGTTTCAAGAATTTTGATAAACCAGCCCGGGGCTATACGAGGTTCTAAGATTATAAGTCTGAAAGACAAGCCGATTTTCACCATGCGACGAGGAATGAGTTTGAGACTTTGTGAAGCGCTTTCTAGATTTGACATACCACCGAGTATCGCATATTGTCCCTGCCAAATTGGAGAGAGAGTCAGCCCGCTCGCTCTGACGGACGATTTTGGGCTGTCAATAACGACAGGGGGAGTGACATGGATGAGAAGCAAGTGAAGGAGTTTTTCACCTTTTACAAATACGAGATGCCGAAGGTGTGGTCGGAACACCACAGGCAACGCGGGAAGCAGAACCTGCACATGGGCAGCTGTGGGGGACTGAACGTCGGGGTCCAGGTGGTCCTCAAGGGCGGCGAGACCAACTCCCATGCCCACCCGGGCAGCGAGTCTTCCTGGTTCGTCCTCGGGGGACGCGTCAAGTTCTACGGCGCGGGCGACACGCTCGTCGCAGAGCTTGGCAAGGGCCAGGGGATTTTCATCCCCGCAGGGGTCCCGTACTGGTTTGAGTCCGCGAGCGAGGAGGTCTTGGAGCTCCTCCACATCACGAGCCGGGTTCCCGGCGGGAAAAGGGGACGTGTTAACTTTGAGCCGATGCTGAACCAGCAGAACCACCGAGCCCACGAGCAGCGTGGGAGTCGCGATGCGACACCGGAAGAGCTGGCTGCGGGGCGCGTCCTAAAAGAGGG
>JBOHVR010000621.1:0-7188 GCA_050735755.1 Binatia bacterium | reverse complement strand
GCGTATCGGCGGAGGAACGCGCATCAAGATTTTTGAAGCCATGGCGTCGGGAGCGCCGGTCGTTTCCACGACCGTCGGCGCCGAGGGTCTGCCCGTCGAGGATGGCCGGGACATTCTGCTGGCCGACGATCCCGCGCGGTTTGCCGAGGCGTGCATTGAAGTGCTGACCAACCACGAGTTGTGCCGAAAGCTTTCCCTGTGCGGCCGCGCTCTGGTCGAGCAGAAGTTTTCGTGGGAGGAAGCAGGCAGAGTCTTCGAGCAAATTTGCGTTCGCACGGTTAGAAAGGCGAAGGATGAGAATTAGCGTTTTCGGCATGGGATACGTGGGCTGCGTCACCGCGGCCGCCTTGACTCAGAGAGGCCATTCCGTGATCGGCGTGGACGTGAACGAGCACAAAGTGCACGTGATCAATCGTGGCGAGTCGCCGGTTTTGGAGAATGGCCTCGAAGGCATTTTTTCCGCCTGCGTGCGGCGGGGCCGGTTACGGGCGACCTCCAATGCGACTGACGCCGTGCTGGAGACCGATCTATCGCTCGTCTGCGTGGGAACGCCGTCGCGGAACAACGGCAGTTTTGATTATGGCCATCTTTTGAATGCCGTATGGCAAATTGCCGATGGCATCAAGAATAAGGCATCGGATCATGTGCTAGCGATTCGGAGCACGCTTCTGCCGGGCACCACAGAAACATTGGTGATTCCAGAGCTGGAAAAGATCTCGGGCAAAACCGCCGGCAAAGACTTCGCGGTCTGCGTCAATCCCGAGTTCATGCGCGAAGGCTCATCTTTGGTGGATTTCGAGGAGCCCCCTTTTGTGATCGTCGGCAGCCGGGACGGCGCCGGATTCGACGCGCTCAAGCAGATCTACGAGGGGATCGAGCCCATCATTCATACGGAGATCAAGACAGCAGAGATTCTGAAGTATGTGTGCAACGCCTTTCACGCTTTGAAAATCACTTTTGCCAACGAGATCGGCAATCTTTGTCAGGCGCTCGGCATCGATTCCCACGGGATGATGGAGATCTTCTGCCGCGACACAAAACTCAACATTTCTCCCGCTTACCTCAAACCGGGCTTTGCCTTCGGCGGATCGTGTTTGCCCAAAGACCTGCGCGCGCTCACCCATGAGTGTGAGAACCTTAACGTCGCGGTTCCGGTGCTGAAGGCGGTCTTAGAGAGTAATCGTTTGCAGGTGGAGAAAGCGGTCGACCTTGTGATGAGATCAGGGAAAAAGAAGGTCGGAGTCATCGGCGTTACGTTCAAAGCAGGAACGGATGACTTACGCGAAAGCCCGCTGGTCACCCTCTGTGAAGCGCTGATCGGTAACGGTCTCGAACTGCTCATTTATGATCCCAGTCTGGTATTGGAAAGGCTGGTGGGGGCGAATCGGTTCCACATCGAGGAAAAAATTCCCCGTCTGTCCGAGATCTTGTGCCCGACGCTGGACGAATTACTCGCGGGAAGCGAAGTCGTTGTCGTGGGCAATCCCTACGAAGGCGTGGCGCAACGATTGGCAGCGCTCGACGGGAGAGTCTGCGTGCTCGACTTAATCCGTGCTTTCGGGCGCGACAATCGACCGCTCCATTACCAAGGGATCTGCTGATTATCTCCGCGTCACGAGGCTCCCGTCAAAAGATGAACTCAACGCTTGTACGAGAATGGTTGTTCCCGCTGCACGAACGTATTCGCGGGCGGCCGACGCTGAAGGTTTTGTCCGAGCTCCGCTCAACGGAAACCTACGATCCGGAGCAACTGCAGGATTTGCAATGGCGAAAATTGAAACAGCTGTTGAACTATGCCGCCAGCCAAACGGAATACTACCGCGCATTGTTCGCAAGTCTGGGAGCGCATCCCCGAGATGTAAAAACGCCCGCAGACTTTGCCCGTCTTCCGCTCCTCACTAAAGAAACGATACGCGTGCGCCACGCCGATCTCATCAGCGGGGAATTTCGGCGCGGGCGCGGTTTAGTGCGCAACGCGACCTCGGGCTCGACGGGAGAACCGTTGGTCTTTTTTACCACGCTGAGACGAGAGGCGGCTCTCAACGCCGCGAAACTGCGAGGGCGCGCCTGGTGGGGGCTTCAAATGGGCGACCGGGAGATCGATTTCTGGGGGCCAGGAAGAAGTTGGGGGGCCAAGGATCGAATCCTGGAACTGCGGGATCGTCTGCTGAATATACGCGATATTTCCGCGTTTCACCTGAACGAAAATGCGCTCGAGCGAGCGCTCGCGCTGTTGCGCCGCTGGAAGCCGAAGTTTCTCTACGTCTATCCCTCGGCTTTTTTTCGTTTTACCCTCTTTCTCCAGGAGCGCGGCGTCAACGCCGCCGAATTTGCTCCCGAAGTCATCATTTGCTCGGCCGAGAATCTCTACGAGACCCAGAGGGCTCTTTTCCGGCAATTTTACGGCGCCCGGGTGGTCAACGAGTATGGCTCACACGATGCCGGCTTGATCGCGTTCGAATGTCCGGCCGAGCGCCTGCATCTTACGCAGGAGCAGGTCTATCTCGAGGTCGTTGCTGAAAGCGCGGATGCTGCCGCGGGAAAATTCGTGGTGACCGATCTGGAAAACCTGGGACAGCCGTTCATTCGTTACCAGATCGGCGACTATGGCGAGCTTTCCACGGAGAAGTGTCCGTGCGGGAGGGGCCTGGCGGTTCTGCGCCGCATCCTGGGGCGCGCCACCGAGATGCTGCGCGCCACTTCCGGTGATTTAGTCCCAGGATTTGCTTTAACCCGGACGTTTCGCGACATCGCGGGAGTCAGAGAATTTCAGGTGGTTCAGGAGCGTTTGAATCTGTTACGCATACGGATCGTGAAGAATGATCTCTATACCGGCGATAGCCAGGCTGCGATCCAGCGCTCGTTACGGAGGTACTTGGGGGAGGAAATGCAGTTTTCATTTGAGTTTCCTCTTGCTCTGGAGCGGCGAAGTTCCGGCAAATGCTCCTGGTTCATATCGTCGTTGCCGAATGAAGGGCAAAAAGCGGCATGAGCCCGAGCGGATTGTTCGGCCTCTTTAGGGCCAAGGCCGGTTTGGCGGGAATCCTGTTGCTGGTTGTTTCACCCGAATGGGCTCAGGCGCTGGAGATTCCCATCGTGGTGCGCGACCGGTCGGGTTACGGGTATAGCCAGTTTCCGGTGACTTTCGGCGTCCCTTTTCCCAAGGGGGTCCTCCGCAACGTTGCCGGCCTTGCGCTCCTTGATTCAGAAGGTAAAGCGCAGGCGGCGCAGTTTGCGGTCGCCAATCGATGGTGGGACGATCACAGCGTCAAGTGGGCGCATTGCACTTTTTTTGCGGATGTGGCCGCGGGCGCCGCCCGTGAATACCGCGTCGTCCGGGCGCCAGCGGCCCCGCGCAATGGGTCACAAGTTCAGGTTACAGACAGGGGCGCCACGCTCGACGTGGTGACCGGCCCGCTCAAACTCAGGCTGGCGCGCAATCGAACGCACCTGTTGGAAGCCGCTTGGTTTGATGATAGCGGCAAGAGCCGGTTCGACGAGGCCACCAAGATCATCGCCGCGGACGGCGCTGCCTTTGCGCTGAAAAGCGGCGGGGCGCTCTACATGGCCGGCGAAGACGCCAGAATCGAAGTGGAAGAAAGCGGACCGCTGCAAGCGGTCATCAAAATTTCCGGCGCTCATTGGAATAAGGGCAAAGAACGCAAAGCGCTGGACTTTGTGATCCGGCTCTATGCTTTCGCCGGAAAATCGACAGTGAAGCTCTCCTATTCCATCATCAACCGGCAAGGCGAACAACTAAGCGACGCGGTATCTTTAGAGAGCCTGGCGCTCTCGGTGCCGTTGCTGTTGAATCAGCGGCGCTATGAGCTTGGCGCAAGTGTCAACGATCAGCACGGAATACTGCAAAACGGCGAACAAGCCTATCTCTATCAGAGCGGCAGCGACGAGTATGAGCTGGCGAATGGACACAAGGAAAAGGGCCAGGGAAAAAGTCGCAAACCGTCCAATCTGGGGTGGGCCGATTTGCATGACGACGCGCGCGGCCTCTGGGTTGGAACCCAATGGTTTTGGCAGCTCTATCCTAAAGCTCTCGCGGTGAATGCGGAGGGTGTCCTGACTGCTTACCTTTTCCCGCCGTGGTCCCGCCCGCAACCGGTCTATGCGGGAGTCGCCAAGACGCATGAGATCTGGCTTCATTTTCATGGTCCATTTGATCGCGCCGCCGCCCGGCAGAGGATGGCCGCGGTGCAGAAGCCCCCGATCCCTGTGGTCGCCCCGCGTTGGGTGATGCGTGAAGCCAAGGCGATGGGGCGTATGGTCGACAGCGCCCCCGACGCCTATATGCCTGAATTTTGGCCGCTCGTAAAAAGCTTTGACCGGAAACTGGAAGACAGCCGAGACCGCGTGCTCCGCGAGCGCGACCGTGACCAGGTGTTTGCCGGCAGCCATGTCGATGCCTATGGCATGATGAACTTCGGCGACGCCATCCACACCGTCAACGATGGGGACCAGGGCGATCCGACCTACGGAATTCATTGGGACAACAATTACTATGATTTTCCTTATGTCTTAATGCTGCACTTTCTCAGGACGGGGCAGGAAAAATCGATGGAAGTGGCCTTGGAAGCCGCCGCGCATCTCGCCGATATCGATATTGCTCACTATGACCCAAACGGCAGGTTGACGGGAGGAGCCAGGCCGGGTCCGGGGCTGGATCATTGGCGTTGGGACGAGAACGGCGCGTGGAAAATCAGTCCCACGTGGAACTTTTTCAAAAACGAGAGTCTTTTGTACGGCTATCTGCTAACCGGAAACCGGTGGTTCAGGGACGTGGGATTGCTCGGCGCTGAATTTCTTCTCCGGCACGACGGATGGGATCTGCCGAATAATGCCCGCAGTGTCGGGCACGGGCTGTTTGGGGTCCTGGCGGCCTACGAAGTCACGGGTGAAAGGAAATATCTCGAGCGCGCGCGCTGGATCGTGGAGCGCACGCAGCGTTTTCAAGACGGGGAAATTCGTCCCGGTTATAAAGATGGCTATGGGCCGATCGCCTGGATGTCGGGAATCGCTTTGGAGGGAATGAAGCAATATTACGAGGTGACGGGCAACAATGAAGTGCCGGCGTACGCCAGGAGAGCCGTCGACTGGATTTACCGGACTCCCAGCGAATGGGATCCGCGAACAAGACAATACAAACACCACCATACCCATCGCGTCCTGCTCGCGCCCGGATTGGCCTTTGTTTACGAGCAAACCGGAGAGAAAAAATATTGGGACTTGGCGTGGGAAGTTTTCACCAGTCACCTCGCTCAGACAGGGGCGACATCTAGGATGAGAGATTTCGCGCAGTTTTTTCGTGGCCCGCAAAGATTTTTGTACTACCTGAGCAGGGAATTTACCGGCGCGCGGATGCCCGGCGCGATCGGCGCGGCGGCGCCGGAGGTGATGCGGTGAAGATCCAAGTCATTGGCCATGCGGGACTTCTGATAGAGGTGTCGGGGGTGCGCATTTTGACCGACCCCTGGTGGGAGGGACCGGCCTATCACGGCCAGTGGTATCCTTATCCGATACCCGCAGCGGACCGGAGCCTCTTCGAGAAGATTGACTACCTGTACATCTCTCACGGTCATCACGACCACTTGCATGAATCCACGCTGAAGCTGGTGCCGAAAACGGCGGTCGTGCTGATTCCTTACCTGCTGGAGCCCGGACTGGGTGAATATCTAAAATTTCTCGGCTTTGATCGCGTCGTGGAGTGTCCTTACGGGGAGCGGATCGCGCTGCCCCGTAAGGCGAGCGCGACGATTTACAATAACGAGGACGACAGCTTTTTGGTGCTGGAGGGCGAAGGTGAAATTCTGCTCAACGGAAACGACGCTTTACATGCAGACACCGCTGCGGTGATCGAGCATTTTTGCCGGCTGATCAAACGTCATCACCCCCGCATTGATTATATGTTTATGGGTTATGGCGGGGCGGCGTGGTTTCCGAACTGTGTCGACTTCACCGACGCCGCGGGATTCTACGACCCCGCCTATCGCGAGTTTCTTTTCACGCGAAACTTCATACGTATCGCGGACCTGCTGCGCCCGTCCTATGCTTTCCCGTTCGCGGCTTCGTTTGCGTTATTGGAGAAAGACAACCGGTGGGTCAACCGCATGAAATTTTCGGTGCCGGATCCCAGTTTTTGTCTCGAGATTCCGGGAGTGCAGTCGTATTATCTGATGCCCGGGGATTCCGTGGAGCGCAGCCAAGTCCGGCGGGGGAAGGAACGCCGGCCTTCTCCCGACGAAGCGGAGAGAGAAATCGGAATCATCTATCGCCAGGCCATTGACGGCCTGGAAGCTCCTCCGCCCCCGCCCCCGGAATGGATCGATTCTTTTGCCCGCGCGTTGGGCGAGCACGCCGGGCGCAAGAGCGCTTATCTGATTCCCGCCGGCAAGCAAATTGATTTGCGCATCGATGTAGCTGAGCTTCCGCAGCGTAGTTTTCTACTGAGCGCGCAACGCGGGCGCGCTCAGGTTACGCCCGTTGATCCGGATTTCGCCGCGAGCATTATCCTGAAGAGTCGCCGCGAGATTTTAGAGGCGTGCTTGACCGAACCTTTCGGCTATGAGGCGATTACCATCGGGTGTGGCGCGCGCATCTACCTGCGCAAGGGCGATTTTGGATTGGTAGGGAAAATTATCGGTCTCATTTCACAGAAGGCAAACCCGGAGACCCTGCTGGGAAACTACCGCCTCGCTCTGCGGCGCCAGACCAGGCGAACCCTCCGCTATCTCTACCACAGCCGGCACTGGCTTCCGTACGTCCTTAAAGAGAGGCTCGGGCTCGTGAAAAGCAATGATGTCTACTCTCTTGACCCGGCGCGCTGGAATCCGGAGCGCTACGAGGACGTTCTGCGGGAATACCGCGCAGCCATCGAGAAATGGCGGGCGCGCGAGACGGGCAACACCGTCGAGGCGAGGAGCTACGGGCTTGCTGTCTAGAAAGAGAGCTCTCGGCTCTGCCTTCGAAGTCAAGGTGTGGGAGAGGCGATGAACAGACGCACTTTTTTAAAGCAAACCCTTCGCGTTTCCACAGGGTTGGTCCTTTCAGGCTTCCCGACGGCTTTTGGGATCCGCGCGGAGGAAAACCAGATGCGGAATTCCAAGCTGGCGGATATCCCCGACAACACCTGGGTCAATTTGAAGATCAAGGTGCCGATGGAGGCGGGAGGGTGGGAAG
>JBOHVR010000620.1:0-2848 GCA_050735755.1 Binatia bacterium | reverse complement strand
GTCGTGCGCGATATGATGGCCTTCGGCATCGATATCATTCCCGATGTCCATGTGCGTACGCCGTTTGCCGAGCGCACCATCGGCAACGATGAGGTGCGTATCATCGGCGGCTGGCGGAGCCAGCTTCGGGGCACTTTGGTCGCAGCCGGCGGGATTAAGTCCATCGCAGAATTGAAAGGCAAGCGGATCGGCGATTGGTACAAGGGTGGAATCCAGACGCTGTGGTACGAACGCCAGTTGCGTAACGCGGGGATGGATCCCGATCAGGACGTGGATTGGAAGATCGGCTACAAGTACGGATCGCTGCGGGAAGCGTGGAAACCGCTGTTGGCGGGGGAAACCGATGCCGCGATCGTGCAGAATCCGTTCGTGCCGCAATTATTGGAGCGGGGCTTCAACAAAATCTATGATTTTGTCGCGGACAACAAACCGCACGGGCGGCCCGACCGGGTGACGATCGCGCGCAAGTCGTTCATCGAGCGCAATCCCGAGCTGATCAAGCGTTACTGGAAAGCGTCGATTCGCGCCTATCAGTTTATGCGCATCAAAGAGAATTACCCGTTTTTTCGCTTTGTCGAAGCCAAGCTGCGGGTCAACAACCCGGACGAGGCGGAACGCACGCGCGATCTCTTTCCGATGATGCTGATGGACGACCATTTCTTTCCTCTGGACGGCCAGGTCAGCAAGGAAGGGATCTTGCGCATCTTGGAAGAGCACAAAAGTGCCGGGCTTCTTCCCCCGAACGTCGGGCGCGCCGACGTGGACGAGGTCGTGCGTAAAGAGCTGGTCGAGGAGGCGTGGGCGGAAGTGTCGCAGACCGACGAGGTCAAACAAAATCTAGAGCGGCTGCAGCCGGTGATCGAGCGCGTGGGATATTGATCGGCGAGGCCTGCCGGCGATTCAGTAGAAACATTGCGGAAACGAGCAAGCTGCATCCACCGACCACTGGTATCGCCTGAGCAACGACTGAACCCGTGGGGCCATAAGGTCCTCCTGACGAGTTTGGCGGCAAGATGAATTTCTATCTTTCGGCTGTGGACGATACGGCATCAGCAAGATCCCGGGCATTTGCGGCGGCGTATTCCGATGCCGCATTTGTGCAGGAGGTTGTTGCACAAATTCCGAGGGGGCAGAAGATGCTGGGTTCATTGCCGGTTTATTTCTAGCATGTCTCTGGTTAAATCCTTGAATTAACTGTCATTTTCTATTCTTAAGAGTTTCAAATCTCAATTTCATTTCCAGTTCATTTCCGTACCGTTGATGTTCAGCTTTTTTGTCGCCTTCGTCGGGACAGCGAACAAGATCACCGTCGAGCGCCGGAAAGAAGAGCGCGACGTGCGCATTTTAAGCGGCCTATTCCGTCAAATTGACTGGCACGGTCCCTTTTTGCTTCTTTAATGGCCGGTCGCGCCGTAGCGGTTCTCAAAGTTGTGCCTCAGGACTTGCCTGATTCAGGGTCCTTTTAGTTTGCCGTTTCCCATTATCCGCTTGATCCCTTGAATCCCTTTTTTGTTTTCCTCTCTCTTCTTACATCTCGGCGCCTAGCTCTTTGCGCCCTGCGCTTTGCCCATACCGTCGTTTGCCTTAAGCCCGCTAAATCGCGTAGAATTCGCAGAAATTCGGTCAGGCAAGATCTGGTTGGGGAGTTGCGGCGACGGGGAGCACAGTTTGTCGGCCTTTCATTGCACGTAATCACTCCGCTCGCACACCATCCGCAAACCGTCCCGCTTCCGTGGTCATGGGACTGGATATCAGAAAGAAGACCGGAGCCTAGGTTTTCAGGACTCCTAGGCAAGGAGGGATTCAGCAGGAATGTCTAGGTGTTTACGTAGAGAACGCATCATATCAACAGTGAGTTTTCTTTTCTTATTGAGAACTTCTGACGCGCGGCTTCGGCTGCCCAAAATTTTACCGAGGTCCGAAGGCTTGAGTCCCAGCTGTTCCATGCGGAACTTTATTGCTTCAATGGGATCGGGAGACTCAATCTTGTAATGGCGCTGCTCATACGCTTCGACTAACGTAACCAGCACGTCCAACCGATCACCCTTGGCTGTATTTGGCTTAGCATCCCAAAGCCGCTCGATCTCTTTAAGTGCCTTATGGTAATCGCGTTCTGTTTTGATTGGTTTAATCGTCATGTCAAATCTCCTCTGCGTTGATTTTGTCGTACTCGACGTGCGTGCCAATAAATCGGATATAAACAACCTGGAACTCGTACTTGACCGCTACAACCAACCGATATCTGTTTCCCTTGATGTTGAAGACGACACGGTTATTACGAAGAATGCTGGCCGTACGGTAGTCAGTTTTGATGTCCTGGGGGCCTTTCCATCTGCCTTTCTTCGCCTCAGTATACCACGCCCTTAAAGGACTCTCTGCGTTCGGATGTTTCTCCCAAAATAACTTCAGCGTCTTCACTGAGATGACCCGCATGAGACAGCATACTCTGTTCCCAATTTGGGAACAAGCCTCCGTTGTGAATGGGGGGAGTTTAGCGGCCTCGAAGCTTCATTGTTGTGAGACCGGTAGTTTAGCTCGCAACCTAACGCAAAGAGCCAGGTCTGGAGCCCCAAACTGGAGGGAAGTCTAGTTACGCCAGGGGTTTAGAGCCTCTCATTTCGACGTTTCGGGAATTCCCGAAACGTGGAAGCGTCAGCGCAAGCGAGCCGGCATGGGGTGTCTCGCAGTTGGATATTTGTGTTGGGGGCTGTGCCCAAGCATGTGACGGTTCGGCCACCCATCACCACGCACGCTTCTTCCCGGCTATCCTCTATCATCGATCCTCGATCCTTTTGATTCGGGGTGTTTTTATTTTTGCCCTTTCCCTTTCTCTTTGCATGTTTCGCGC
>JBOHVR010000619.1:0-4450 GCA_050735755.1 Binatia bacterium | reverse complement strand
CGGCACGCCTGCGCACCGGCGACGAGTTGACCTCCGTCGCCCAGGGCCTGGCAATTCGAGCCGCGGAGGCGTTCAGCTAGACCTTCCTTCAAAATGGAAATCACAGGCGGTCGTCAGGGCCGTGCTTTGATTCTGCTGAAAAAAGTTTCCCCAATCTTATACCGCTTCTGATCGCCACGTCTAGATTCTTGCGGCCGCGCAAATTCGCGCCCGCGCTGGCAATGGTTCGGTTCAAATCTCTGGACCGGTCGTCGATTTTCTCTTTACGTACATTCCGACCCAAAACTCATAAAACGAAGGTAGTTGGTAATCTTCCAGCTTGCGAACACCTTGGGGGGTTTCAAACAACACGACAACCTGATGATCGTGGCTGGACACTAAGAGGAGGCGACAGTTCCCTTTACGATTGAGAAAGTCCCCGGTCGCGCGCAGGATGCTGGACAGGCAAAAAGGATCCGGGCTGCCGTGCAGATCACAACGTTTTTCTTTGCCCTGTTCGTCCAGCCTTTGGATGTCCTCCAGCGTGTACAGCAATTCCGTATTCATAAGCGGGCGCTGGCCTGGCGCAGTGTGCGAAAGGTTCTGCCGCTTCCACATCCGTAGAATTGATGATAAGCCCCTCGCTTTGCTTTGCTTCGTCTGGCACCGGATCAAATAGTGGTTTCCATGGCGAATAACGTCGTATGCCTCGGCATTCAATGATTCGAGCACCTGGCCGACGACTCGAAGGGTACGAGCATAGTCCAAAACTGGCGCATCCATCAAAGGGCTGATGTGGATTCCAACACGGAAGCGGAGTTACCCGGCGGTACAGATGCCTTAAAAGAACCTGTCCCACAAGCGTTTGACGATGTGAGACTGGTTGATGTCTTGATTGGAAATCAAAGGGAATCTTCCGAGCGGTTTATCGCCCAAAGTCACGATAAGCTCGCCGAGCCTGTCCCCTTTTCGCAAGGGCGCCCATGGCGAGTCGTTCAGTTCAACACTGTACTTGACGTCTTTGGCGCGCGCGCGCTTGACGAGCACCAACGCCGGGGCTTGGAGGATCGGATGAATTGAGCTGACTTCGCCGCCCTTGATCAAAAGCTCCTGAGGCAAGGCCTCACCCGCTTTCATCAAAGTGAGCATCTGGTATTGGTTGAAACCCATCGCCAGCAGCCGGCTTGCCTCGCGGAAGCGGACCTGCGGCCTGGGCGACCCCAAGGTCACGGAAATCAAGCGCAGGCCGTTGCGTTGCGCCGTGGCTGCCAGGTTGAAGCCCGCCTCATGGTAGGAGCCTGTCTTGAGGCCGTCAGCTCCCGGAAATTTGCCGATGAGATGGTTGGTATTCTCCAAGACGAATCTGCCTTCACGAAAGGGCTCTTTAAGGATAGAAGCCCACTTGAGAATTTCCGGGAATTTTACCAGCTGCCGGGCGAGGAGCGCGACATCATAAGCGCTGGTAAGATCCGACGGCTGCCCCCTGTCCGGCGGGAGGCCATGCACGCTCGCGTAGTGTGTCTCTTTGAGGCCCAATTCTTTGCCCTTCTGATTCATCATCTCGACAAAGGCTTCGGGGCTTCCCCCAATCCGCTCTGCGACCGCCTCCGAAGCGTCATTGGCGGAGTGGATCACGACGGCTTTCATCATCTCCTCAAGGGAGAATGATTCTCCTTCCTTTAAGTAGACCTGAGAGCCGCCTATTTTGCTTGCCTTAGCCGAGACCGTTATCGGGTCGTTTAGAGAAATCGCGCCTTGCTTGACTTTCTCTATCACGATCAACATCAGCATCATCTTGGTTAGGGACGCGGGCGGCCACTGCTTGTGAGCGTCCTGCTCAAAGAGAATCTGGCCGGTCTGCGCCTCAACGAGAATCGCGGAGGCGAAAGCGGGAGAGTTATCTTTCGCGGCTTCCTGCCGGCGCTGGGCAGCGCGGCTGGCCGCATAAGCGGGCAAACTTCCATAGACGAAAACAATTGCCATCATTAGTCCGCAGGCCAAAAATGTCTTCCTCTGCATAGCCGATTCCGTTTGCCTCCTTAGATGTAAGCTGTCCGTGACAATTTACTCCAGTTGAGGCCACAAAAGAAGAAAAATGTTTCACGGTCAAGGCTGCTGCTTAGAGATTTTCGGCCGCAATCACGTTAGAAATTCTCTAAGGAATCTTAGCGCCGCCACGCCAATAGCCGTTGCCAAAAAGGGAGTTCTGTGGGATTTATGACCTGATGCCGCGCGAGATCGCGCGGCGTGTTACAAGAGAAAATAATAAGGAAGGAGGCACTTATGGGATTATTGGAGATTGAGGGCGTTACGCACTGGTCGATTCCTGTCAATAATATCGAGGAGTCGGAAAAGTTCTATGGCGATCTGCTCGGTCTCAAGCATGTAGGTCGCCTCGGCAACTCGGTGATGTCCTGTTTCAACGTGGGCGACCACAACATCCTGCTCTGCGAGCGCGAGCGACCGCTGGACAAGCCGTCCGATATCGAGCAGCGGGTCCACCATTCTTTTACAGTGAAGCCGGAGACACTTGTGCGCGCTTGTAAAATCTTTCGCGAGAAAAACGTGCCCATTGTCGAGCTTCTTTACCGCGCGAAGGGATTTTTCACCGGCAGAGAGCTTTATTTCCTGGATCCGAGCGGCAACCGGCTCGAGCTGCGGGATCCGACTTGGAAGCCGGGCATGCCCGAGCCCACGTTCGACGAACTCGCGCGCTCGTGAGCGGTCGTGTCCGCGGCCGTGATCGTGTTCGTGACTGACGCGAGCACGATCACGATTCAGAGTTCAGACAGCGACTTTTTGTTTCTGACCCGTCTGCGGGGTAAGCGCGCGAAGCTCGTCGAGGATCCGCCTCATGTTCTCTTCGTAGAGTTTTTGATGTTCCGCCGCCAGGGGCCTTGTCGGCCACCTCGGGTACTCTTTCACCGCCAGTCCCCTCAGGCGCAGGCCTTCCAAGGTAACACGACGCCCGTACTGCCGGATCGGCGCCATCCGCTCGCCGTGCTCTAAGAGAAGCACCTGTAATTTTTGCGCCCGTTCGTAGTCTTCGGCCCAGACCGCTTCAATGAGCTGGACGCCGATTTCCGGCACTGTGACCGGCGTTCCCGCCGCTATACTTCCTTTCACGCCGATCAACATCCCTGGCAGCATCTGGGTGATCGGAATGAAGATGATAAATTCGCGTGACAGCACGCGCAGATAATTCACCGCCTGATCGATGTTTCCCATTGCCAGCTTTGCGGCGAAAACATCCGGCACCGCTTCCCTGAGCTTAGCCATCATGGCCGGTGGGATTGGGTAGCCGGAGTATTCCGGGTTATTGTAAAGCAAAATCGGCAGCCCAACCGCCTTGTCAACCATCTTGTAATGCTCGATTATCTCCCACTCGTTACGGTCGCTGTAATAGTAAGGGCCGACGATTCCAATCGCCTCGGCGCCGATCTCTTTGGCATGCAAACCCAGTTCAATGCTCGTGTAGGGTTCCACGGCCCCGACCTGGACGATGACGGGCACCCGGTGATTCACGCGGCGCACGACAGCTTCCGCCACCGCTTTCCGTTGGTCGATCCGGCAGGCCGGACCCTGGCCTTGTGATCCGAGGACAAAGAAACCGTGGACGCCCGCGTCGAGATACCAGTCCGTTAACTTCTCCGTCATCGGAAGGTCTGGTTCTCCCTTGCCGTCAAAAACTGCCGGGATCGGAATGACCAAACCTTTCACCGTCTCGCGCAACTCACTTAAACCAGCCATTGCGTACCTCCTAGGTTAGTTTCTGTTCCGTCCGAACGCACGATTCTATAAATAGACCGAAGAGAGTGTCAACCGCGTGAAAAGCAAAAAAGAGAAAAGGCGGAAAGCACCACTATGCTTTTGGATCGGTGCCCGGTCCGCCATCCATCATACAACATACAAGCGCCGGGCGGGACCGAACTTCTCCAAGGTCGTGCGCACCGTTTCGGATCTACAGGCAACGCAAGCCGTAGCGGCGAGGCCAAACCCGTCTTTAATCAACGTCCCCTAGAACTTCACTTCGAGGATCTTGCGCTCACGCGCCAGACCTTTTTCCCGGAATCGTCGGCCACCAGCAAGGACCCATCCGCCCATACCGTCACTCCGACCGGCCGCCCGTAAACTTCCGCACCCTTCTCGTTAGCGATAAATCCGGTGAGGAAATCTTCAATGGGACCCACCGGCCTGCCGTTCTCAAACCGCACAAAGGCTACCTTGTAACCCACCATATTCGAACGGTTCCATGATCCGTGCATGCCGATGAACGCGCCCCCACGATATCGGCTCGGAAAGGTTGTGCCGCGATAAAAAACAAGCCCCAACGCTGCCACATGGGAACCCACAGCGTAGTCTGGCTTGATCGCTTTTGCTACCAGATCAGGCCTTTCACCTTTCTTGCGCGGATCTTCGTTCTGTCCAAAATAAGAGTAAGGCCAGCCGTAAAATGCGCTCTCTCTAACAC
>JBOHVR010000618.1:0-13326 GCA_050735755.1 Binatia bacterium | reverse complement strand
GTGGAACTCGAAACCAAGATCTTCCGGTTTGGAAAGGTTTTTCTTATCGCTTTCGCCAAACCTTCGATGGATAACACCTCACCGGCAGATACCGCGTGAATCCAAACCGGCCGAGCGCCGTTCATGAAGCGCCGAACTTCCGGAGAATAGCAGCCCAAACGGTCCGCGAAGCCGTCCAACCAGCGAACACGCAGGAGAAAGAACAGCGGCAATGCCGGAGCGAGAAGGATCAAAGCTAGGGTCAGAATAAGATTATAACCGCAATAGACCATCACTCAATGCAGCATTTTTCCAGCCGGGCTCGCTCTTTCTTCCAGCAGCTGGAGCGAATAGAGTCGACTGTACTCGCTGTCACGCGCCATCAGCTCCTCGTGCGTGCCCTCCTCGACAATCGTCCCGTTCACCAAAACCGCGATTCGCGTGGCGTTGCGAATCGTCGAGAGGCGATGCGCGATCAGGAGCACGGTGCGACGCGAGATCAGGTTGTCGAGAGCTTCCTGCACCAACCGCTCGGAGTCGGGGTCCAGTGAAGACGTGGCTTCATCCAAAATGAGAATCGGCGCGTTTTTGAGCAACGCCCGCGCGATAGCGATTCGCTGTCTTTGCCCGCCGGACATTCTCATGCCCAGCTCGCCGATCATGGTGTCATATCCCTGCGGCATTTCCATGATAAACTCATGCGCATGCGCCGCCTTGGCGGCTCCCATCACTTCATCCAGGCTCTTCGAGGGCGTCCCATAGGCGATATTGTTCCGGACCGTATCGTCAAAAAGAAACGTGTGCTGGCTCACAAGGCCGATTTGCGACCTCAGCGACGCGAGCGACGCCGTGCGAATGTCGGTCCCGTCGATCGTGATTTTTCCCGTCGTGACGTCGTAAAATCTTAGGATAAGGTCGGCCAGCGTGCTCTTACCCACTCCGCTTATGCCGACAAGGGCCACCACTTCTCCGAAGCCAATCCGTAAATTGATGTTCTTCAAGACCGTCTTGCGTCCATAGCCGAAGCTCACATTATCGAATTCAATCTCTCGCCCAAACGGTGGAAGTATCCGGGCATCCGGCAGCTCGCGGATGTCCGACTCGGTGTCGAGGATTTCAAAGATGCGCTCCGCCCCTACCATGCCTTGCTGCAGCACGCTAACGGTTTTGGTAACGTTCTTGAAAGGTTGATACATAAGAAACATGGCAGCCAGAAACGCCATGAATTGACCTTGAGTGCGGGTTTCAGCGATCACGCTGAATCCGCCGTACCACACAACCGCGCCGATTCCTACGGACGCCAGCAGTTCCATGCTGGGCGCAATCAGCGCTTTAACGCGGCTCGCCCTGAGGGATTGTCTGAAAAGCCGCTCGCTTTCAGCGTCGAACCTTTGAATTTCATAGGGCTCCATGCCAAACGCTTTGACAATTCGATTTCCTTGAATGCTTTCCTGCATGACCGTCGTGAGCCGTCCCGTCGTGACCTGGCCCCTTCTCGTAAAACGCTTTATCTTCCGGCTGAAGCGCATAACCGGCAGAACCGAAGCCGGAAAAACAACACACGCGATCGACGCCAGAATCCAATCCTGGATGAACGCTACCACCACAAGCGCAATAACCGAGGTGACGTCTCGCGTAAGAGAGACAACCGAATCCATGAGCGCAGTCCGTGCCAAGGAAACGTCACTGCTCATTCTTGAGAGCAGCGTCCCGGTAGGGTTCCTATAAAAAAAAACTAGCGGGAGGAATTGCAAGTGCCGGTTGATCGAGCTTCGGAGATCCGCGATGACTCGCAAGCCAACGTAATCCGTACAATACGATTGCCCGAAGTTGGCCAATCCCCGAAGAACGAAGACGCCGACAATGATGAAAGGAAGGTAAAATAGGGCCCCCCTGTCCTTCTGTGTGAAGACATCGTCAATGGTGCTGCGGACGATAAAGGGGACGCCGCCGCTGGTTGCGCTGAAGACAAGCATGCAGAGAACCGCGAGAACGCTGTATGGCCAAATATAGGGTTTCGCGTATTGGAGCAGGCGTAAGTAAGTATTCAGACTCTTCTTTCCTTCGTTCTCTTTCATTTTTCGCGGCTCGACACTCTAAGCCAACATGGAAACAGCCATTTCAGCAACGCGGTCCGCGGCGCCGGGAGTTCCCAATTTTTCTCTGACGCCGGTCAGTTTTTTGACCGTCTGAACGCGTAGCTTCGAGTTCTCCAGCACCTTCTCGCTTTCCTGGAAAATGCGCTCGCCCGTCAATTCCCCCTGAATCAGTTCGGGAACCACCCTCTCGCCCGCAATAATATTCACCATGCCGATGTGCTCGACCTTAACGAGCACACGCGCCAGGGCATAGGTCAGCCACGCCATCCGATAAACAATCACCATCGGCTTCCGCAGCAATGCCGCTTCCAGCGTGGCGGTACCGGAAGCCAGCCACGCAAGGTCGGCTGCATTCAACACGTTATAGGTATCGCCTTCCACGACCGTGATCGGCAAGGAAACCTTTTCGATCGCCTCGTCAATCTTGCGCCGATCCACCGTAGTTGCGCGCAGCAGAAGAAACTGAACATCATTTTTTTGCGCCAGACGTTCGGCCGCTTCGACCATCGGTCCTAGATGATAGGCTACTTCCCGCCTCCGGCTTCCCGGCAAAAGCACAACTGTTTTTTTCGTTGAGTCGAGGCCGTACTGCAAAAGAGTCGCCTCGCGGGTCTGCGTTGGGCGCACGATGTCCAACAAGGGATGCCCGACAAAGTTGACGCTGACGCCTTCCTTTTCATAGAGCGCAGCCTCGAAGGGAAAAACCACCGCCATGCGATCAATCGACCCGGCAATTTTGCGAATCCGGCGGCGCCGCCAGGCCCATACCTGAGGACCGATATAATAGAGCACGGGTATCCGCAGCTGCTTTGCCAGACGCGCCAAGCGGAGGTTAAACTCCGGAAAGTCAATCAGGATCAGAAGATTGGGTCGATCCTCCCTGAGCGCGCGCCGGAACAGCCGGTAAGCTTCCCATAAGACGCCCAGGTTATCCCTGAGCTCGGAGAAGCCCATCCCGGTCAGCCGCGCCACGTCGAAAATCACGCGCAAGCCCTGCTTGCGCAAATGTTCCCCTCCAGCCCCAAAAATATCGAGCGTCGGGTCCCGCTCCAACAACGATTTCACCAACTGGGCCCCGTGGAGATCTCCCGATGCCTCACCCACGACGATCATGATTCTTTTGGAATGCATGGCGGGATGGCGCGCCGCCTCTGGCAGCGCGAAAGTCTATAGCCTTTCGCTGATCATCGAGGCAATCTCCAAGGCCCTAAGTCCCTCTTCCCCGCTAACCATAGGACGACCCCGGTTTTCGACCACTTCGAGGAAGGAAGCGATTTCATCGGCGAGGGCGTCCCCCTCCTTCATTTCGATCGTCTCCGCGCGAATGTCCTGCCACCGGCCCCCTTTTTCGGGCTTATGATAAACTTGTGCCCGCTTTTGATCATAATCAATCGAGATGTAGGCGTCCGGTTGAAAAAAGCGAATCTTGCGCTCTCGCCTTAGCGACACACGGCTTGAGGTCACGTTGGCAATGCACCCGTTCGTAAAAGTAATGCGCGCGTTAGCGATATCCGGCTTATCGGTCAACACCGGCACTCCAATTGCTTCCACGCGGTTCACGGGAGAATGCACCAGACTCGCAATGACGTCGATGTCGTGAATCATGAGATCTAAAACGACGTCGACGTCGGTCCCTCGGTCCAGAAAGGGCGACAGCCGGTGACATTCAATGAATTTCGGTTCGTGCAGAACTCCGTCCAAAGCCCGAATCGCCGGGTTAAATCTTTCCAAGTGGCCGACTTGCAGAATTCGCCCTTCCGCCCGAGCGACCTCAACCAGTTCTCTGCCTTCTTCAGTGCTGGCCGCAATCGGTTTTTCGACCAGGACATCGATTCCGTTCTTGAGCAACGCTCGTGTGACTTCACAGTGAGCGTTTGTGGGTACCGCAACGCTCACGCACTGAACTCGCCCAAACAGTTCTTCGTAATGTACGAATGCGGCAACGCCGAGTTTATCGGCGACTTCGCGGGCGCGGTCCGCGTTAATATCGACGACGCCGACGAGCTCGGCTTTCTTCAACGCCGCATACTTCTGCGCATGAAACCAACCGAGGTAACCGACCCCGACCACTCCGACGTTGATTTTCGCCGGTTCGGTCACGGTTCACCCGAAGGCCGGCATTCTTGTCCCTGGTTCGGGTCAGCTTTAGCCCGGTAGAGTCGGCGCGAGCAACAAGAACGTCGATCCGATGCTATCCGGATCCGGATCATCGGCAAATGCCTCTCTGAGAATTTTCGATAAAGGATACCATGATGCCAACTTCCTGCGAGCCTGGAATCTCCCGCCGCAAACGCGCCAGCGCATCCTGCGTCTTTAAACCCGATTGGAAGACAATGCGATAAGCCTTTTTAAGCGCGTTGAGCTGTTCGCGGCCCAATCCGCGCCGCTTCAGCCCCACCAGATTTAACCCGCGAACGCGCGCGCGGTCGCCGGTGGCATTGCAGTAGGGAACTACGTCCTTGGAAACCATCGAACCTGCCCCTAGAATCGCCCCCGTACCGACTTTTACGAACTGGTGGATTCCGACGAGTCCTCCTACTACAACGTGATCCTCAATCACCACATGACCGCCGAGCGTGGCGCCGTTGGCAATAATGTTATGCCCCCCGACGATGCAATCGTGGGCGATATGACAATACATCATGAGGCAATTGTGGTCTCCGACCCGCGTGATCATACCTCCGCCCCGGGTTCCCGGGTTGAGCGAAGCATATTCCCGCACGACGTTATGACTGCCAAGGACAAGACGGCTGTCTTCTCCTTTGTATTTGAGATCCTGCGGGATGTTACCCAAGGTGGCAAATTCGAAAATCTGGTTTTCCCTTCCCAGCGTAGTGTTCCCGCCGATGACGACGTGAGAGCGAATACGCGTCCCTTTTTCGATTTTGACGCCGGGACCGATAACGCTGTAGGCGCCAACCTCTACGTCATGGTCTAGTTCCGCACGCGGGTCGACGAGGGCCGTGGGATGGATTTTTGCCATCGCTTGTCTGCGAGCGCCGCCAAGTTAACCGAGGTCGACTTCCATAGCCGAGACTTCGGCCTGAGCCACCAAGTTCCCGTCCACGGTTGCCATGCCCCGCATTTTCCAAAAATCTCCCCGCCTCTTCACAGAAGTAAGTTCCAGTCGGAGCTGATCTCCTGGCCCCACCGGTCGTTTAAACTTGACTCGATCCAAACCGGTCAAAACGAAAACTCGGCCGTCCATGATTTGGCCGCGCGAGTAATGCGCCAGAATCGCGCCGACCTGCGCCATAGCCTCACAAATCAGAACTCCCGGCATGACCGGCCGTTGCGGGAAATGTCCCTGAAAGAAAATTTCATTGAATGTCACATTCTTGATCCCGACAATGCTCCTGCCCGCCTTCACTTCTAAGATTCGATCGACCAGAAGAAAGGGATAACGATGGGGAAGCCGCTCAAAAATCTCCTTAATATCAAGCATGACTCCTGGCCCCCCTCTTCTTCGCTTGCGCCCGGCGTGACAGTTTCCTTTCCAGAGCTTTGACTTTGCTCAGCAGTTCGGGCAACCGCGGCAATGTCATCACAACTCTCAGCCATTGCTTGTGAGGCGATGCCGGCAGTCCCGAGGAAAGCACGGCATGAGCTGGCACCGACTGAGCAACTCCCGACTGCGGGCCGATGATGGCGCCGTCGCCGATCTCGACGTGATTGACCACGCCGACTTGACCCGCCAGGATGACTCCTTTCCCGATCTTTGTACTTCCAGCGATGCCTGCTTGCGCAATAATCAGCGACTGCTCGCCGATCGTGACGTTGTGGGCGATATGAACCAGGTTGTCGATCTTGGTTGCCCGGCGAATCACGGTCCGCCCTAACGTGGCGCGATCAATGGCTGAATTGGCCCCAATTTCCACGTCGTCTTCGATCTCTACGATTCCTACTTGAGGGATTTTAATGCGCTGACCGTCCTCCTCCGCATAACCAAAACCGTCGCTACCAATGACGACTCCCGCATGGAGAATAACCCGGTCGCCCACCTGGCAGCGGTCGCCGACAGTAACTTTTGGATGCAACACACAATTTTTCCCCAAAACGGCGTAGTCTCCCAGAAAAACTCCAGGATAGAGCACGCATCCCTCGCCGACGTGGACCTCTTTTCCGATGTATACTTGCGGGAAAACCGTCACGCTGGGAGCGAGTTGCGCGCTGGGATCCACCGTTGCCTGGGAGCTGATTTTCCCGTCGTGCCCTTGCGAGGGACGGAACTCTTGCAAAATCTTAGCAAAAGCCACATAGGGCCGCGCGACCCGGAGATAGCTGGGTCCGTCGGCAACGGAGCTGAGAGGCGCACTGCTCTCTACGATGACAGCGCTTGCTTTGCAGGTGGAAAGAAGGGAATGATACCTGGGATGGGCAACGAATGTGATTTCTCCAGGTCCAGCCTGTTCGATCGACGCGACTCCCCGGATCTCAACCCTTCCATCTCCCAAAACCTCTCCCTTAACAAGGCGAGCCAGCTCCGAAAGTGTCTTAGCGATTGTCACTTGCCTTTGGTCGCTTTTCCACCCGTTCGTCCATTGTAGATTTCTACGACTTTGGGTGTGATGTCGATGCCTTGATCGCTGTACAACATCTGAGATCGTTCCAGGATGAGAGTAAACTTTTCGTTTTTTCCGACCTCGACCACGACTGATTGCAGATCCTTGATGATCTGCGACGTCAGCTCGCCCTCTCTTTGGCGCAATTCCTCTTGCGAGTCACGCACGCTGCGTTGATAGCCTACGTATCTCCTTTGGAATTCTCTTTCCAGATTGTTCCTCTCTTCGTCCCTGAGAAGCGCGCCCTTTTTATCGAGTTCTCCCTTCATACGCTCGATTTCCTGCTTTTCTTTGAGAAGCTCTCCTTCGGCTCGCTTCACTTCCGATTGGAATTTCTCCTTCGCCTTTTTACCGGCCTGAGACTCGCTGATCGCTCGCTGGAGATCAATGTAGCCAATCTTGACCTTCGTATCTTGCCCCCATCCCGCAGACACCATCAGCAACAAGGCAACCGTTACGATCACGCTTTTCACTCCAACCTCCGAATGTGTGCGAAATTGCTAACCGACCGTTTTACTGCGTGCCCAGGGAGAAACCGATCACCGAAGTCTCGTCGCCTGACTTTTTGTTGAGGGGAAAACCGAGCTCGACGCGCAAAGGTCCAAAAGGGGACATCCAACGGCCACCCACGCCCACGGAGCGCCTGAAATCGCCAAAGCTAATGTTGTCAGATTCGCGAAAGGCTTGGCCCATGTCAAAGAATGCCACACCCCGAAGACCAATACGCTCGAGAATGGGGAAAAGAAGCTCGAAATTGAGGATAGCCTGCTTGTCTCCTCCGATGGCATCATCGCCCTCGCGCGGGCCAAGGCTCCGGTCCTGAAATCCACGCACAGAATTGATTCCGCCGGGAAAATATCTCTCAAAGAGAGGCAGGTTGGACCGTCCGCTGTATCCCACGCCATACCCCAGCGCTCCGCCCAGGGATAGAGTATAGGCTCCTCCCCAATTAGGATCCTTGAGCAAGGGATAATACCAGCGCCCGCTCACGTCGCCCTTCAGGAAATGGCTATCACCGCCCAGCCCGGCAATTTTGAGACTGACATTGGAAAGGACGCCCTTCGTCGGTACAAAAAAGTGATCGCGGCTGTCATACGAGAGATTCGGCGTCACCGCACTCGTCAGCGACGTGCCCTCCTCATCCTTGATTGCCTCGGCCGCGTCCTCTTCGATATCGCCGATTCTTTCCCGTGTGAGACCGTAACTCACTCCCGCGCGCAGATAATCTATGAATGTCGGCGGTTCGTCATAATCGGCCAGCTCCTCGCCCTCGTACGGCGGCTCGGCGCGCCGGGGCGTGAAAAATGGAATCCTGGCATACTTAAGCGGATAACTGGTGCGAACGGCAAAACCTACTTGTTTCGAATTGAAATCTGTAAACTCGCGCAGGGTGTTAAAGCCGTCCACGCCCAAGGACACAGGCCGATCGCGGAAGTAAGGTTCGTTAAAGCTCAGAATGAAATCGCGTCGGGTAAGCCCCAGATCGAAGAAAGCCGACAGGCTTTGCCCTCTTCCGAACAAGTTCCGCTCCGAGACCGCGGCATTGAAGAGGAAAGAATCGCCACTGCTGTAACCGGCCCCGATGGAAAAGGTGCCGGTTGTTCCCTCTTTGACGTCCACGATAAGATCCACGGCGTCGGGTCTTTCGGTCTTTCTTGTGCTCAACTGCACGTCTTCAAAAAAGCCCGTTCTCTGTAAGGCCTCACGGCTGCGCTTTATCTTATCTCCTGAAAACCGCTCTTGCTCGGCGAGTTCCAGTTCCCTGCGGATCACCTTGTCCCTGGTCTTTGTATTTCCCGCAAACATCACGCGGTTAAAGTAGACGGACGGCCCGCGCGTGATAACGTAGGCGACATCCACCTTTTTGGCTTGATCATCGATGTGCGTGATGGGATCGACTTTAGCAAAGGCAAAACCTCTATTGGAGTATTTTTCTGTCAAACTCGTAATGTCATCCCTGAGTCGATTGCCCCGCAGGATCTGACCTGATGTGAGCTGGATCGATTGTAAAAGCTTTTCCGGCTCTTCGATCATATCTCCACCGAGCTCCACCTTGCCTACCCGATATTGCTCTCCTTCCTGGATCCGGATAACGATATCAATCCCTGCCTTATTCCGAAGGATGATAGGCTCGTCGATCCGGTGGCGAACGTAACCGTGATCGTAGTAATGTGCCGATAACACCGCCATGTCGTTTGTCAGGATGTCTTGATCCAGTACGCCACGATTGGTGATGAATGAAAGAAACCACTTTTCCTTCGTGGCCAACAGGCCTTTCAGCTCCCCGTCGGAAAACGCTTGATTCCCTTCAAAAGAAACCTTCTCGATGAGAAGCTGTTCTCCCTCGGAAATAACGACCGCAACCGAGGCCTGGTTGTTCTCAGCCGGAGAAATGGCGTAGTCCACGCCGACGTTCGCATAGCCGCTCTCCCCGTAGAGCTTTTTCACTCTCTCAACGCCTTCTGCAATCTTGTCCTTGTCCAAAATGGTCCGGGGTCTGATGCCGAACGCGGTCTCGACTTTATCCTTGCTGACTTTAGAACTGCCCTCGATAGAAACTTCCTTGATGTAGGGTTTCTCTTTAACGATATAGGTGAGTACTCCTGCCGGAGAAAGCTCGGCTTTAACGTCATCAAAAAATCCCATGCGGTAAATAGCCTTGACGTCCTGGTCTAAAATGGCGGAGTCAATTGGCGCTCCCGCACGCGCCTTCAGATGAATGCGAATGCCGTCTTCCTCCACCCTCAGATTACCCTGAATTTTAACCTCCGTTACGGTGACGGCGTCCACTCCCGCTACGACCCGCGGCAGGACCAGGAAAGCGATCAAGAACCACAAAGACCAAGGGGCACGCGCTTTGCAGCTCCGATTTAATTTTTGTGGCATGGACTCAATGACCGTCCCTGGGAGGAGCAAAAAGATTCTTTTCTCTAACAAATTCAAAAGCTTTTGTAAAGGAAAATCAGGACCTTGAACTCTCGGAATGTCACAATGATGGGCAGCCGGCAAGCGATTTTGGCCGTTAGTACAATCCCCCTCGTGCCGATCCCGTGCCGGTCCGGATTGACTGTCCTGTAGTGAGGTAGCTCACTCACTCCACGGGATGCAATTGACCGTCGCGCAGCTCTAGCCGGCGACCGATGCGCGCCGCCAACTGCTGATTGTGGGTTGCAATAATCAGCGCAACACCTCTTTCCTCGTTCAAACGCAGAAGCAGATTTTGAATCTCCTCTCCCGTGTGCGGATCCAAATCGCCTGTCGGTTCATCGCCCAAAACCAGGTGGGGTTCCAGCACGACCGAGCGCGCGACTGCCACTCTTTGCTGTTCCCCACCGGAGAGTTTTCCGGGGCGATGGTGCATCCGATCTTTCAGTCCCACGAGCTCGAGCAAGTCCATGGCGCCGGCGCGGGCTCGTTCCCACCCCGATCCCGCCACCAAGGCCGGCAGCATGACGTTTTCCAAGGCATCGAAGTCCGGCAACAGATAATGGAACTGAAAGACGAAGCCGATTTCTCCGTTGCGGATTCGCGAAAGTTCGTGCTCATCGAGTTCAGCAAGATCCACGCCGCGAAAAGTGAGTTTGCCGCTGGTCGGCCGATCCAACGTGCCCATGATATGCAGCAACGTGCTTTTTCCCACCCCCGACTCGCCGAGGATAGCCAGCCGCGCTCCGCTTCGCAGCTCCAGCCATAGATCCTTGAGAACAATGATTTCTTCGCTCCCTTCGCGAAAGGACTTATTCAAGCTCTCCACTTTCATCAGCTCACCGCGGTCGCGGCCGTGTTCATAGCCGCCTGCTCCGCTAGACTTGGACTTTTCAGATTCACTCATAGCGGATGATTTCCACCGGGTCCAATTTAGCGGCCTGGCGCGCCGGATAAATACTCGCCAGCAGACAGATGAAAAATGAGGCGACCGCAACCAGGACGAAATTGTTTAAGTAGATGCGTACGGGAACCGTAGAGATGAGAAAAACACCCTCTGGCAATTCGATGAATTTGTATTCTTGAATCAAAAGGCAAAGCGCGTATCCAAAGACCATACCAAGGAAGGTACCCACCGCGCCTATGACGCACCCCTTGATCAGAAAAATTCTTTTGATGCTTTGGCGCGTCGCCCCCATGGACCGGAGAACCGCGATATCCTTGCGCTTTTCCATGACGACCATCGTCAATGTTGAGATGATATTGAAAGCTCCAACCAGGATCATGAGCAGAAGAACCAAGAAGTACACCGTTTTTTCAAGTCGAAGCGCGGAGAATAGGTTCGGCCACAGCTGCGACCAATCCTCGGTCCAATAGGGCAACCCTAGGCGTTGCTGGATTTTGCTTGCAATCTGACGGGCTTGGTCAACATCGCGAACGCGAATTTCCAGGGTAGTCGCAACATCGCCCAACTCAAAGAATTTTTGCGCCTCCGGCAGGCTCATGTATACAAGGGTGTTGTCATAGTCAAGCATGCCGGATTCGAAGCGACCTGCTACATAATAGCGCCGGATCTTTGGCATCACGCCAAAGGCCGTCGGAGTCCCGAGCGGCGAGACCAACTGAACCACGCCTCCCACCATCACGCCGAGTTGTCCGGCGAGCCGTGATCCCATAATGATGCCGGGCAATTCAACAGTTTGGCCGTCAACCGAGGCCCGATGCCGGTGTTTCAACTCCGCCAAGCTGCCCTCTTTGACGTATTTACCGATATCGACCACTGTTTGCGTCAGCTCAGGATCCACACCGCGAACTACGACCCCAGCGACGCGCTTGCCGGAAGTCACCATGACTTGCCCGTAGACCAGAGGAGCGGCCGCCACAACGCCATCCTCCTTCATCACCTTTTGCGCCAGCTCCCGATACCCCTGAAGCACGTCTCCCGGCTTGACCACCGCGACGTGGGCGTTGATTCCCAATAGCCGGTCGCGCAGCGCCTCTTCAAATCCCGTCATGACGGCCATGACGACATTTAATGTCATCACGCCGATCATAACTCCCAAGACGGAAATGACCGTAATTAGGGAAATAAAGCGCTCACGTCGGCGCGACTGGAGGTAGCGGAGGCCGATAAAAAATTCGTACCGCATGGGCGCAAGGTAGTTCTATTTTTCGGGACGGAGAAGCGGAAACAGAATGACGTCGCGAATCGAGGTGCAGTCGGTAAAAAGCATCACCATCCGGTCAATGCCGATACCTTCTCCGGCCGCGGGCGGCATCCCAAACTCAAGCGCGCGCAGAAAGTCCTCATCGAGAGGACTGGCGAGCTCGTCACCGGCGCGGCGCGCCTCGGCTTGCTCCTGCAATCGCTCGCGCTGGTCCAAGGGATCATTGAGCTCGGAAAAGCCATTGGCGATCTCCCGGCCTCCGATATAAAGCTCAAATCGATCGACTAGGGAGGGATTGGAGTCATTTCTCCGCGCCAGCGGGGAGACCTCAATGGGGAAACTGGTGACGAACGTAGGCTGGATAAGCTGATCCTCGGCAACCTGTTCGAAGACTTCAACCAGGAGTTTTCCGTAGGCGAGACCCAGGTCTACAGACAGGTTCTTGGCCCGCGCAAAGGCTCGCAGGCCCTCGACGGTTTCCAGCTCACTTGGCGTGGCCCCGCCGTATTCCAAGATGGCGGCGGTCATCGGTAAGCGTCGCCACGGAGATTCTAAGTTGATCGTGTTTGCACCGAACGAAACGGAGAGCGAATCGCTCAGCTCGCGCGCGACCGCGGCAAAGAGACCCTCGGTGAGCGACATCAAATCGTCCTGCGTGGCATACGCTTGATAAAACTCAAGCATCGTAAACTCCGGATTATGGCGCACAGAAACGCCTTCATTGCGAAAATTGCGATTCAGCTCGAATACTCGCTCCATGCCGCCCACCAGAAGCCGCTTGAGGTAAAGCTCGGGCGCAACGCGAAGATACAAATCCAAATCCAGCGCGTTGTGATGCGTAATAAACGGCCTGGCGGCCGCTCCTCCAGGAAGCGCCTGCATCATCGGGGTCTCGACTTCAATAAAGTCTCTTTCTTCGAGAAAATGACGCACCGCGCGCACAATGCGCGAGCGGCGCTCAAACGTTCTTCTCACATCCGCGTTGACCATGAGATCGACATAACGTTGCCGGTAACGCGTCTCCACGTCCGCTAGTCCGTGCCATTTTTCCGGGAGCGGCCGCAGGCACTTGCTCAGCAGCCTCAGCGTGTGCGCCTCCAAAGTGAGTTCGCCTGTCTTCGTGCGAAAAAGGCTCCCCTGAACTCCAACGATATCTCCGAGATCAAGACTGCGAAAGAGTTGATAACTCTCCTCCCCCAAACGATCCTGACGCGCGTACACCTGCAACCTGCCCTGGCGGTCTTGAATATGAAAGAACGACGCTTTCCCCATGATCCGGATGGCCATGATGCGGCCCGCCAACGCGAAGTTTGATCCTAATTCCTTCAGCTGATCTCCAACGAGACCGCCGAATCGAGTCAGAATCTCGGCGCTCGCGTGCGACACTCTAAAATCATTGGGATAAGCCGGGAAGCCTTCCGACTTGAGCTTGAGGAGTTTTTCTCGGCGGACTTGAATTTGTTCGCTTAGTTCGTCCATTGTTGCACCCTCAGGGGCTGCCGCGCGTGCTCTAACCCATAACACAGCTTTAAGATACCCCTCAAACTCGCGGTTCGGAAAGCAAGCAGAGGCTGCAAGACCGATCGCTAACTG
>JBOHVR010000617.1:0-3765 GCA_050735755.1 Binatia bacterium | reverse complement strand
GCTCTAGACTACCCCTCTTTGAAAAAGGGGCTAGGGGAGATTTAATCTTCACGGGCTACACCTTCCCGCGGTCAGCGGTGATCTTCATGTTGAAATCTTCAGCGGGCGCGGAATGGGTGAGCGCGCCGACGGATAGGAAGTCAACCCCGGTCGCCGCCACCGCGCGCGCGGAGTCAAGATTGATCCCGCCGGAAGCCTCCACCCGCGCGCGTTTAGCAATGAGCTTTACGGCTTGCGCCATCTCGTCGACCTTCATGTTGTCGAGCAGGATCCATTCAACCCCGACGTCCAGCGCTTCTTGCACTTGTTGCAGTGAAGCGCACTCGACTTCGATTGGCGCCATGAAGGGAGCTTGCCGCCTTACCGCTTCCACCGCCTTCGCGATAGAGCCCGCTGCCACGATATGGTTGTCTTTGACTAAGGCAGCGTCGTACAACCCTAAGCGATGGTTCGTTCCGCCTCCCATCCGCACCGCGTATTTTTCCAACGTGCGGAGTCCCGGCGAGGTCTTGCGAGTATCGAGGATTTTGCAGGAGAAGCCGCGCACGGCATCAACATATCGGCGGGTCAAGGTCGCAGTGCCGGAAAGGCGCTGCAAAAAGTTCAGTGCCGTTCTTTCGCCCATGAGGAGCGCTCTCACGGGCCCGTTCGCTTCCGCTACCGCCGTTCCCGGTTTGACGGACTCGCCGTCCCGGACCAGGCAGGAAACTTGAACGCGAGGGTCCAGGAAAGCAAAAATCCGCTCGAGCACAATAAGACCCGCAACGATGCTGTCGCGTTTGGCCCGAAAAACTCCTTTTCCCTGCAGATTCACCGGAACCGTGCTCAGAGTCGTAAGATCTCCCGGCCCAAGGTCTTCTTCGAGGGCGACCTTGATTACCTGATCGATTTGCGGGGTGATAACGATTTCCATCCTGCTACCTTGCAGCGCCTTGTAGCTCGCGAATCCTTTCGAGGCTTCGACTGAGCGCGGCCTTCTTTTCTTCCAGCTCTTGGGATTTTTCTCTCTCCTTAAGTACGATCTCTTCCTTTGCTTTCGCGAGAAAGTCTGAGCTGGAGAGCTTTTTGCGCACCCGTTCGAGCTCGCTTTCGACTTTGCCGACTTCCTTGGACAGGCGCGCGGCTTCGTCGCTCAAATTGACTGCGCTGTCCAAAGGAACATAAATCTGGATCGAACCCACAACCGCGGTCAATGCGCCTTTCGGCCTCTCCTTGTTGTACTCGACCGCACTCAAACGCGCGAGCACGCGCAGATAGGCCTCTTGCTCCCTCAATGTTTCGAGATCTTCCTGACTCCCCAATAGAAGAACCCCGATTTCTTTAGCCGGAGGACAGTTAATTTCGCTCCGCAAATTTCTAATCGCCCGCACCACATCAACCAAAAGTCCCACGCTCGCCTCAGCCTCGTTATCGATCCAGGAGGGTTCCAGTTCAGGATAAGGCTGAATCATGATGCTTGTGGTTTTCACCGCCGCAGCTTCGTTTGTTCCTTGCAGAGCATGCCATATCTCTTCCGTGACAAACGGCGCGATGGGATGGAGCAGGAGAAGAATTTTTCGCAGCACGGCGCTTAGGATACGCGCCGTTTTTCCGGCGCTGTCGCCCAGAGCACCATTCAGAGACAACTTGCTCATTTCGATGTACCAATCGCAGTACTCATGCCACGTGAACTGGTAAAGGTGATGCGCCATTTCGTTGAAGCGATAGCCGTCGATCTCCTCGCGAGTTTTTTCAACCGTATGCGCCAGGCGGGAGAGAATCCAGCGGTCAGCAAGATTGAGATCCTCCTTTCTTAGCGAAGACAGCGAGCCTTGGCCGTCGCCGGACGCTTCATGTTGCGGCGAGTTCATGAGCACAAACCGCGCCGCGTTCCAAAGTTTGTTGACGAAGCTCTGATACCCGGCAATGCGATCTTCGGCCAGTTTGATATCCCGGCCCAGAGCCGCCATCGAGGCCAGGGTGAAGCGAAAGGCATCGGTACCGTAGCGCTCCATGACCTCGAGTGGGTCGATCACATTGCCTCTCGACTTCGACATCTTCTGCCCTTCTTGGTCACGAACCAGCGCGTGAATGTAGACCGTTCGAAACGGAACCTCTCCCATGAGTTTGAGCCCCATCATAATCATGCGCGCGACCCAGAAAAAAAGGATATCGAAACCCGTAACGAGAACGGACGTGGGATAGAAAGTCTTCAAGTCCTCGGTTCGCTCCGGCCAACCCAACGTTGAGAAGGGCCAGAGTGCGGAAGAAAACCAGGTATCCAAAACATCGGGGTCCTGTAAGAAGTCGCCGCCGCCGCATGACGGACATCGACTGGGCGGCTCATGCTGAACGATCGGCCTGGCCAGCGGCGAGATGAAACTGCCGCTCCTTTTCTGTGGTATCGCGTCTGCATTGCAAGCCTTGCAGTACCAGGCGGGAATCTGATGGCCCCACCAGATCTGACGCGAGATGCACCAATCTTTAATCTCTTCCATCCAGGCAAAATAAGAATTGGCCCAAGCCTCGGGAACGATTTTCACTCTTTGCTCGCGCACGACCTGCATCGCCGGTTCCGCCAGGGGTTTAATGCGGACAAACCACTGGGGCGTCAGGTAGGGCTCGACCACCGTCTGGCAGCGGTAGCACCGTCCCAAGGCGTGGCGATGGGGCACAACCTTTTCAAGTAGCCCCTCAGCGCGGAGCTTTTCAATGACAAGCTGCCGAGCTTCAAAGCGATCCTTCAAAGCATAACGCTCGATCCATGTCGTTGTCTGTCCCGGCTCAACGGCAAACGCCCGCGGGTTAATATGCGCCTCATCGTCGAAGATACTAATCTTTGGCAGTCCGTGCCTCTCGCCGATTTCAAAATCGTTGAAGTCATGGCCGGGGGTGATCTTAAGCGCCCCCGTGCCAAATGAGCGGTCGACAAAGGGATCGCCGATGATAGGAATTTTACGCCCGGCAATGGGAAGCCGGATTTCTTTATGAATGAGGTCTTGGTAACGATCGTCTTCAGGATGAACCGCAACGGCCGTATCGCCGAGCATCGTTTCCGGCCGTGTTGTTGCGACCACCAGAGCCCGGCCGGCATCGTCCCACAGCGGATATTTCAGGTGCCACAGGTTGCCTTCGACCTCTTCATGCACGACTTCGATATCGGCCAAGGCCGTCTTGCAGCGTGGGCACCAGTTGATAAGCCTCTCGGCTCGGTATAAAAGGCCCTCCTTCCACAGGCTGACAAACGCTTCCCGGACTGCCTGCGAAAGTTTCTCGTCCATCGTAAAACGCTCACGACTCCAGTCACAGGAAACTCCCAAAGCTCTCAGTTGATGAAGAATCGTGCTTCCGGCCTCGGCGCGCCACGACCAGACCCTTGCGATAAATTTCTCCCGTCCCAGTTGCGCGCGGCTGAGCCCCTCCTGCGCCAGTTGCCGCTCAACCACGTTTTGGGTCGCAATGCCCGCATGGTCGGTTCCCGGAATCCAGAGCACGTTGTATCCGTCCATTCTCTTGTAGCGGCAGAGAATGTCTTGCAGGCAATTGTTCAGCGCGTGCCCCATATGCAGGGATCCCGTGACGTTCGGCGGCGGAATGACCATACAGAAAGGCTCCGCATTGGCGCGCAACGGCTGAAAGTATCCGGCCTCGCTCCAGATTCGGTACCACTTCACCTCAACGTCAGCGTGCGAGTAGACCTTTGGCAATTCCAAACCCATGGCTCAATTCGATTTCTTGGGCGTTTTCCGGGAGCTGCCGGAGGCTGTTTCCTCCACAACGTCAACC
>JBOHVR010000616.1:0-7611 GCA_050735755.1 Binatia bacterium | reverse complement strand
GCAAGCACTTCGATCCTTAAGCGCCGACCCATTCGCCGGTGCGCCGCTTATCGGAGAATTAGCCGGACTGTGGCGAATCAAAGTCAGGCGGTTTCGCGTGGTTTACGCACTGGATCGCAAAGTCCGAGTGATCAGGATTTTCGCCATCGGCCACCGGCGGGAAGTTTACGAAGAAATAGCCGACCGACTGCTCCAGGGAAGAGAACGTAAGTAGGCTTTCCATTTTCGCCAAAGGGAACAAGGTCAGCTCGACGCTTTTGTTTTTGCCTCTCCTTCAGTGATACTTTCCGGCTAATCGTTTGAGCCGTGAAAGGAACGGAATCATGGCGGGTAGTACCACAACAGATCTTAAATCCCTCCGCGTTGACCTGGTCGGCAGCATGCTGAGGCCGCAGATGCTCAAAGACGCCTTTGCCCGGTACGGCAGCGGAGAAGCTGACGAAGCGGAGCGGCGCCGGGCGCAGGATGAAGCCATCCGCGATCTCATCGGCAAGGAACTTGCCCACGATGTGCCCATCGTCGTCGACGGAGAGTTCCGGCGCAGCAGCTTCATGGAGAGTTTTTCCGAGGTCGCCGGCGTCGAAGAATGGCAGAGCGGCGTCAAGACTTACCATGAAACCCTTGCGCGGGCGGATACGGCCAAGGCGGAGTCGCGCCGCGGCCAGGATCCGATTCTGCTCAACCGCAAACGGGTGACGGAAAAGCTCCGGTTGGTCCGGAACCAGCTGCTCGCCGACTACCGCTTCGCACAGGCGCTTGCGCCCCGCCCGGTGAAAATTACTCTGATCAGCGCGGACCGGATTCAGCAGTGTTTCGATGCGGAAGCCTCACGCGCGGTTTATTCCACCGTTGAAGCCTTCCTGCAGGACGTCGTCGCGGTGGAGCGCCGGATGATCGCTCAACTCGCCGACGCGGGTTGCCGCTACGTCGGCATCGATGGACCGGGTTACACGGCCTACGTGGACGGTCCATCGATCGCCGCGATGCGCGCCCGCGGTGAAGAGCCGATGGCCACCATGGAGCGATCCATCGAGGCGGACAACGAAGTCATCGCCGGCTTTCCCGGGGTCACGTTCGGCATCCACATTTGCCGCGGCAACCGCCAGAGCATGTGGCACCGCGAAGGCCACTATGACCCCATCGCGGAGCGGCTGTTCAACGGCCT
This sequence comes from Binatia bacterium, assembly GCA_050735755.1. GTDB lineage: Bacteria > Desulfobacterota > Binatia > UBA9968 > UBA9968 > DATMAM01. Next base: position 6,446 of record JBOHVR010000616.1, on the reverse strand, counting down.
CAAACACCAGCGCCTTCTGCTGGAGTATGACACCGAGCGCGCCGGCGGTTTCGAGCCGCTGCGCTTCGTGCCGAAGGACAAGATCGCGGTACTTGGGTTGATCACCACCAAGGTGCCGCGCCTGGAAACCGTCGACGAACTGCGCCGCCGCCTTGACCAGGCGTCGCGCTATTTGCCCCTGGAGCAACTCGCGCTCAGCCCGCAATGCGGCTTTGCCTCCAGTCTGCGCGGCAACCTATTGAGCGAAGACGACCAGTTTCGCAAACTCGACGTGATGCTGGAAACCGCAGCCAAAGTATGGGGGTAGGGTCGACATGAAAGAGATCTTGTATCCGGGCAAAGAAGTGAAAAATTCTTGGGACACGGTCGCCACCAACGACCCATTCATCAAAGCGAAACCCAAGTTGATGCATGGATTCATGCGCGCTCTGCTCAAAGTCCCTTTGGGTCGCGCACAGGCAATCGGCAAGGACCCATATTTTTAGCGACGGTGTAATTTCTAAGGAGGCACATCGACTCAGCATGGCGCGAAAATTTTACGTGGTATGGTCAGGACGGCAGACCGGTGTATTCGCGGATTGGGCGACCACTCAGCGGGCCGTGGAGAAGTATGCCGGGGCGCGCTTCAAGTCCTTCCCGACCCGTGCGGAAGCCGAGCAAGCCTTCCGTCGCGGCGGCTACGCAAGCATTCCGCACAAAACGGCCAGCAGGGAAAAAACCAGCACATCGGACAGGGAACCCAGTGCCGCCCATCCCTCTCAGCAGTTCGATGTCAGCATTTACTGCGATGGCGCCTGTGAACCCAACCCGGGCAATGCCGGCTCCGGCATCGTGGTATATCGAGCCGGCAAACTCGCGCAATTGTGGTTCGGCCTGTACAACCCCATGGGGACCAACAACACCGCCGAACTGAACGCGCTCTATCACGCATTGCGCATGGCCGAAGCAGAAATCAAGACCGGCAACATCGTCGAGGTGTGCAGCGACTCGGCGTACTCCATCAACTGCATTCGCAGTTGGGCGCCGAACTGGGAAAAGAAAGGCTGGAAAAAACCTGGCGGCGAGATCAAGAACCTGGAGATTATCCAGGACTGTTACGCGATCTACCGACGCATTGAAGAAGAACTGAAGCTCACCCACGTCGCCGGCCACGCCGGCACCGAAGGCAACGAACTCGCCGACCGCATGGCCATGCTCGGCGCGCAGCGTAAAGAAAAAGAACTGCGTCTGTATCAGGAAACAATGGATATTCCGACGCTGCTCAAGATGCGGGCGGGGTGATCACCGCAAAGGCCAGCGATTGAACGACTTGAACGATTTGAACATTCGATATTGTTCGCGAGGTCCTCAAAGTCACAAAGGAGGTTCCCATCAAGCGCGCCTACGATTTCACCTTTGCCAAGAAAGCGGACAGCGACTGACGCAAGCGGCCTGGAAACCTTAGAACATCACCGATGGGGCCTTGCGAGCCTCGGCACGAAAGGGACGCCTCATGGTTCTCCCCGTGGCGCCGTCCAATGGGACCCTCTGACGCCGACTGTGCTGTCTTCTGGCAGAGAAACTTTAAGACTTCAGAAGTAGAGCATCGCCCGACCCCGTTCGCGGACCCTGACCAAGGTAGTCGGGCTACCTCGGTCTGCCGAAGAGCACGGATGAGTGACTGACCGATTGGTCGTTTGGACCGTTAATTAACACTCCGGTCGGTTTGCCAGGAGACGAGGCCGAACGTACCGGCCCAGCCTGGTTCAGTGTTGAGGTGCACTTGACAATCTTTTCATGAGTGACCCCGACCACCCTGAAGCACCGTTGGAGATAGTTCGCATCTCGTCGTTCATCATGCCCGCAGTTTGGTCAACGCTTCGGGCAAAGCGCCGCGAGATACGGTCTTTAATATGTGGCAAGGGTGTTTGGGGCTAAACGTGCGCTACGGAACGTTTCTTTTGCTTGAGTGATTTTTGCGTCTTTAATAACGTTGCGAAGTCTCCGTCACCGCTTCTGCTTACTCGGTATGAACCTCGGATACGATCGATCGGGCCAGACACGGCAGTCTCCGACTCCCGCTCGACAGAGGGAGGATTCATGAGAGACGCCGGCTTACCTGTTACTCTGATTATCGTGGGGAGCGCGTGGTTGCTCTGGTACTTCAGGTTGTTCCCAGACATAGACTGGATCATCGCGGCGGGACTGGTTGTAGGCGGCATGGCAGTTTTGCTTCTGGACGGAATCACCAAGAAGTCCATTGTGGCTGGGCCGTTTCTTATCGCGAGCGGCATCGCCTGGGCTGTCAACGACCGCTGGCGTTTGAAGTGGATCGTGTTGATCCCAACCTTGCTTATTCTGCTCGGTGTGCTGATGCTCATTGCGCGCCGGGCGAACATCCCGGAGCGGCGAGTGCGCCGCGGTGAGGTCCACGACAGCCCCGAATAGCGTTTCTGCATTTTGGTGGAGGCTGGCGAGCTAATCCGATGGAAGAAGAAAAAGAATTCTTCCCCGCGGGAAGTTCTGTGCCTACCTTGACCGGCTGCTCATGGGTGACTCCATTTCTGAACCAAGAAACTCGCGGCGGCACGATCAAAACCGAAGTGTAGATCGAGCCCGAGTCGTTGGAGAGTGTTAGTTAGCGATTCCGCGCCTGATTGACCGCTGCCCATTACCAACGTAATTAAAGCTATGGCATTAGCGCAATCAAAGGTTACTGCTCAGGGTCAAATATCGGTTCCAGCGGAAGTGCGAACGGAAGCTCAGTATCGGCCCCGGCTCGGTCCTGGAGTGGGACGAGGAAGGCGACGCGGTCGTCGTGCGGAAAGCCGGCGATATACATCAGAGGATATTCACCGAGCGATCTTTCGCCAAGGGACACCCGCTTCGAAGAAGGTAGAAGAGTTCGATAAAGGCGTGCGGCGCTCTATGAAGAAAAAACATGCGTGCCGTTGACATAACGCCCTCGTTCGTCTGGTCCCGCGCGCCAGCGCGATGGAGCTGAAAAGCGGCAAATTTCTCCTGCGAACCGGCATATGAAAACCGACGATCTACGCATCGTCAAAACCCATCCCTTGCTTTCCCCGGCCATACTCGCCGAGGAGATTCCTCTCACCGACGCCGCTTCAACGAGAGTGTATGAGGCACGCCGCGCGATCGAGGCGATTCTCGACGGCAAGGATGCACGGCTGCTTGTGGTCGTCGGGCCTTGCTCCATTCATGACACCAAGGCCGCGCTCGAATACGCGACCAAACTCAAACCGGTTGCGGACGCGCTTGCCGGCGCGCTGCTCCTTGTCATGCGTGTCTACTTCGAGAAGCCGCGCACGGTCGTGGGCTGGAAAGGACTCATCAACGATCCTGACTTGGACGAGTCGTATCACATCAACAAAGGCCTCCGCCTCGCCCGGCAATTGCTCGCCGATATTCTTGAGCTGGGCGTCCCCGCCGGCACGGAGTTTCTCGATACCACCTTCGGTCAATTCTATGCCGACCTGATCAGCTGGGGCGCGATTGGCGCTCGCACTGCGGAGAGCCAAATCCACCGAGAGCTGGCATCAGGCTTGTCGATGCCGGTCGGCATCAAGAACCGCACGGACGGCAACGTCCAGGTGGCCGTGGACGCGATTCAGGCCGCGCGCAGCCGCCACCTGTTCCCTTCTCTCACCAAGGAAGGCGCTCCCGCCATCTTGGAAACCACCGGCAATCCCTACGCTCATCTCGTGCTTCGCGGCGGCAGCGAGACCGGACCCAACTTTGATCCAGCTTCCATCGACGCCGCCGTTCGACTGCTTCGCGCGGCTCACCTTCCCGAGGTCCTCATGGTGGACTGCAGCCACGGCAACAGCGAGAAGGATGCCACCCGGCAAATCGACATTGCGAATGCGATCATGAGAAACTTAAAGGGTTCGTCCGTGCGCGCGCTGATGATCGAAAGCCATCTTGTCGCCGGGCGCCAGGACACTCCCGTAACGTACGGTCAAAGCATCACCGATGCCTGCCTCGGGTTTGAGCAAACGAAAGCCTTACTCTACCGGCTCGCCGATGCCGTTTAGGGCACGCGATGTTCGATCAGCATCCGGACGGTAGTTCCAGAGCAAAACGCTAGGATGAAAAAGGGGTAGGGCGAAGGCAGGCACGGAGCCTTTTTCTTTTGGGGGGCCGGCATGGGTAAAACCACACGGTTAGCTGCGGCGTATCCGGACGCCTTATGGATCGACCTGCTCAACAAAGTCCCAAACAAGTGCCCATCGAGCGCGCCAACGAATCTTTACTCCCGAAGTATAATCCTGAGTCGTTTCCTGAAATTGCTTGTCTTTTAATTGCCCGATCGCCGTGCGCGCCTGTTACCTTAGCGAAGCCATATCAATGACGAAGCGGTATTTTACGTCGCTCTTAAGGAGGCGCTCGTAGGCTTCATTGATCTGCTGAATCCGAATCAATTCGACGTCGGCCGTGATGCCGTGCTGGGCGCAGAAGTCGAGCATCTCCTGGGTCTCGCGGATGCCGCCTATGCTGGATCCGGCGAGCTGTCGCCGTTTCATAAGAAGGCCGAAGACGGCGATGGGCAGCGGTTGTTCCGGTGCGCCGACCAATGTCAGTGTTGCGTCCCGCTTCAACAAATCAATATAAGCATTTACGTTGTGCTCGGCGGAAACCGTATCCAAAATGAAGTCAAAAGTCCGCAGATGCTTTTGCATCTCCGCGTCATTCGTTGAGACCACCACTTCGTGCGCGCCAAGGCGCAGCCCGTCCGCAATCTTGTTTCGAGACGTTGTGAAGAGCACGACCTCGGCACCAAACGCGCTGGCGAATTTCACAGCCATGTGACCGAGCCCGCCGAGCCCCACGATGCCCACCTTCTGGCCTTTCCCCACATTCCAGTGACGCAGCGGAGAGTACGTGGTGACGCCTGCGCATAGCAGTGGCGCCGCTCCGGCAAGATTCAATTTATTTGAGAGCCGGAGCACAAACGCCTCGTCCACGACGATGCTATCGGAATACCCGCCATAGGTCACACCGCCGAGGTGTTTGTCTTCGCCGTTGTAGGTTAGAGTGGGGAAGCTATCGCAATACTGCTCTTCACCGGACCGGCAAGCGGCGCACGTGCGGCAGGAATCCACCATGCATCCGACGGCGACGATATCCTCTTCTTTGAATTTCGTTACTGCGTTCCCGGTTTTGACCACCCGACCGACAATCTCGTGCCCTGGGACGCAGGGATAAACCGTAGGCATGGCGTTCTGCCACTCGTTGCGAACCTGATGCAAGTCCGAATGACACACCCCGCAATACAAAATGCCGATCTGGACATCCTGCGGTCCTGGCACGCGGCGCCGAATTGTGAATGGCGCCATGCTGGAACTGGGACTTTGAGCCGCATACGCTTTTCCAGTTGGCGATACACTTTTGTCCTGCTGCGCGCTTTGTGGAGTCGCTGCGTTCATATCCGTGTCCCTCCTTATTTGTCCATGACGCAAGGATGATGCCGGCCAACCTCGATACACACATTCTATTAGAAATCGTACTATTCGGACAGTGAGAGCTTTCTTACTCGGTTGGTTGGAATAACCAGGACTCTTTGACTAAATATCGGCGGATGCCGAATTCGGCCACGCGATTGTTGGCTTTCAAAAGCCAACACCTTTCCACTATATAAATCAGTGATCTGCCGAATGCCGCGGCAAGGGATCGATGCATCAAGATTGATGCCAGTTAACAATCCCGCTCCGTGGCATTAAAGACTCCGAATCGATCGCCAAATCGCATTTCAGATCGGAGTGCCGATTGCCGGATGCAAAGACGAAAGAAACGCAGAAGGATCTCGATATTCATTCTCGGCGATCCTCAACGTCCAAAACAGCCTCTCACCGAGACAATGATTTCAACTTTGAAAGTGACTTGCCACCTTCATTCGACGACTGAATTCTCTGGTTTCTGTAAGAAACGCTTACAAACTTGCAAGTCAGTGGTTATCTACCCGTAAAAACGTTACTTTTTTGGCTTAACCGCTCCTTGCAGCAAGCCCGACTGCTAAATTATTTTACACTCTGCCATAGTCAGCGAACTTGGTCGTACTTCATAACCCTTTGTTTTTGCTAACTTCTCCTCGGTGGATCATTGTGGAATCTTTCTTGCGTCTAGAGATTGTTCCGCGAGACCGTACCAGGAAGAACTAGGGTTAGCGGAAGGAGGAATTGAAGATGCGAGTCTACCTACCAATTGCCGTGGCACTTATGTCAGTTTGTTTCGGAGCAACGCCTGCGCTGGCTTTGACTCCTCTTCCGGTTCCCGAACCCACGTCCCTCGGACTGTTGGCCTCGGGAATCGCGGGCCTGATTGTCGCTGCCAGATTTTGGCTCAATAAATAACCCTCAGAAACATCTGCGATCTTACCGGCCATCTTAGCCGTTCACCCGACTGGATGGAGCAGTTCTTTATCAGCCATGAGGATGCCCTTTATGGCG
>JBOHVR010000615.1:0-8999 GCA_050735755.1 Binatia bacterium | reverse complement strand
CGGTGAAGAAATCAAACCCGATCCGGACTCGTTCGTGATGCTCCATGCGGGCATGGTGACTCCCGAATTTCGTGATCCGTTCCCTTTGCTTGAAGTTTTGGCCGAGCTGGTCAAGCAAGAAAAACTTCCGAGGAAAGAAGTGCGCGTCTGTTTTCAGGGCGGGGGAAGCTATGTGGAATCGGCGGCATTTACCGAGCGGGTGCGCGCGCTGGGAGTGCCGGGACTCGTGGAAGTGCGCCCGCGGGTTTCTTACTACGAAGCCCTACGCTGCCTGTTCCGCGCCCACGCGCTTGTTCTGTTGCAGGATTCGGAGGACACGCGCCACCTGATCCCTGCCAAGGCTTTTGAATATCTGCGCGCGGGGAGACCCGTCGTGGCTTTGACCAACAAGGGGGCGACGGCAGACCTGATTCGCGAGACCGGCGCGGGCTACGTCATGGATCCTAAGGAACCCGCCGAGATACGGGCGGCGCTGCTAAACTTATTCAGCCGGAATGGCCATGCCCCGGGCCGGCCCGCGCGCGCGCCAGACGCGCTGAAAAAATACGAACGGAGAAGTCAGGCAGAGCGTTTGGCGTCTGTGCTGGAAGGGCTGTAAATACCCCTATGAGCATTCGAGATCTGGTGCTGAGCATCGTCATGACCGTTTTGCTTCCCTGGTGTTTCAAGGATGTTCGCGTAGGTCTGTTGACATGGCTCTGGTTTGGATTGATGAATCCCCATCGTTACACCTGGGGATTCGCCAGAACATTTCCTTTTGGCCAGTTTATCGCGCTGATTACGCTCGCAGGTGTCCTGTTCAACAAAGGGGTGAAACGGCTGCCGCTCCAGAGAGAAGTCGTTCTGATTCTGGTTTGCTGGGCGTTTTGGACCATGACCACATTCGGAGCCCTGGAGCCGGAAGAGGCCTGGCACAAGTGGGGAGAGGTCACGAAGATTCTTTTTATGGTCCTGCTCTCGACCTGTGTCGAGTGGGACCGGATGTGGATCCGCTACATGACAGCCGTGATCGCTTTTTCCATTGGCTTTGTGGGAGTCAAGGGGGCGCTGTTCGGTTTTCGCACCGGGGGCGACTTCATGGTTCTCGGCCCTCCGGGTTCATTCCTCGAGGCCAATACGGCGGTCGCGGTGGCTCTCGATATGGTCTTGCCCCTGCTTCTGATCCTCGCGCGCGACGAGCAGAGCACGCATCGCTTCAAAATGGTTTGTCTGGGCGCCTTTGCCTTGTCCGCCTTATCCGCGCTGCTCACGTACTCCCGCGGGGGGTTGCTGGGACTCTTGGTGGTGGGCGGGATGGTATTGATCAAGTCGAAGTACAAAGTTCTCGCGGCGCCGCTGGCTCTCATCGGGTTTTGCTTTGCGTACTGGTTCCTGCCTGACGAGTGGTTCGGCAAAATGGAGACGATCGAGGATTATGAGGAAGATATGTCCGCGATGTCTCGGATTGTGACGTGGAAGGTCCTATGGCTATTTGCCCTCGATCACCCGCTTACGGGAGGGGGCTTTCGCCTCTATTCGGGATGGATATTTGACCGCTACCTGTTCCAGGCGCTGCCGGCGGATGAGGCGGCCAAATGGGTGGGACATTGGTGGGACGCGCACAGCATCTGGTTTGCTATGCTGGCCGAGCACGGCTTCATCGGGTTGTTCCTGTATGTCATCTTGATTGTCTCGACCTTTATGACGCTTTTATGGATCAAGCGGGTCGCCCGCTATTATCCGCAACTTGCGTGGATGGAGAGTTACGGCAGCCTCCTGTTTGTGAGTTTCTGCGCTTTTGTAATTACCGGCACTTTCCTGGATTTCGCGTATTTCGATCTATTTTTTCAACTCATCGGCCTGACCGTGATTTTGAAAACACTGGCCATTAAAGAGTTAGCCGCTATCCCGGTGCCTGAGCCGGCCCCGAACATGCCGTATGGGATGCTTCGTCCCGCGGACGCTGCTTTCCAAACCCAGCCGCGCCCAGCTCCTTAATGCTGCTGCGGGCGCGCGATCTCCACAAGAGCTGAATCCTTGAAAGTCGTTCACGTCGTCTATTCGTTAGAGACGGGGGGATTGGAAAACGGCGTCGTCAATCTGGTCAACCGGACGGACCCGGCTCGGTTTAACCATGTTATCTTCTGCTTGACCCGATCCGGCAGGCTGGCAACGCGCATTCGAAACCACAGCGTGGAAATCATCGAAGCGGGTCTTCCGGCAAGCGGTTTTCGCTTCCCGGCATGGACTCTCGCTCGACTTATCCGCCAGCTCCGGCCGGACGTGGTGCACACGCGCGGTTGGGTTACAACCGATGCCGTCTTCGCGGCGAAACTTGCCGGCGTCGCCCGGGTTATTCACGGCGAGCATGGTCGTGACTGGAAGGATACGCAAGGTACTGCGTGGAAGCGCAATCAGATCAGGCGGGTGGTGGGGCATCTGGTCAATCGCTATGTCGTGGTCTGCGAATATTTCCGCGGCTGGTTGCAGCAGACTTGCAGAATCCGGGAAAGCAAGATCGCGCATATACCCAATGGGGTAGATACGGAGAAGTTCCATCCGTGGGGAGCGGGCAACGGCCAAGAGCTGGAAGGGTGCAGCAGGCAGCAGGCGGCAGGCAGTAACAGCCGACGGGAACAACTTTTTGGTTTACGCCGCAAGTTCGGGTTGCCTGTTGATGGCCTGGTGCTCGGGAGCGTGGGGAGGCTCGATCCCGTCAAAGACTTCAACACATTGCTCTGCGGGTTTGCCGCGGCAAGCCGCCGATTTCCGAAAACGCATCTTGCCATTGCCGGCGGCGGTCCGCTCGCAGACTCGTTGAAGAAAGCGGCAGGCGCTCTTGGCATAGATGGATCCATCCACTGGCTCGGGGAGCGAGATGATATTCCCTCGTTGATGCGGTGCTTCGACGTTTTCGTGCAGACATCGCTTTTTGAAGGCATGTCCAATACTATTCTGGAAGCGATGGCCAGCGGACTTCCCGTCATTGCGACAGACACAGGCGGCAACGGCGAGCTCGTGGTTGCAGGAGAGAACGGAATCTTGATTCCGGTCGGCGACGCCAACGCGCTCGCGCTGGCGATTGAGTCCTATCTTATGGATTCCAGGACCCGGCACGATCACTCTCTGAAAAGCCGAGAAAGGGCCCTCCGGCAATTCGATTTGTCCTTAATGGCGCAACGGTATGCCGGTCTCTATGAAGAAGTGGCGGCTCGCTAGCAGTTTGCTGACTTCTTTGACCGGCCTGTCCTGAGCAGCAGGCCGTTTCCCATCGGCAAGTCTCAGGAAGAACGGCCCTCGATAGCGAAATCGACAAGGACGGTTGCGCGTGATATAGGGGCTGGGACTTTTGCCCGCCAGCTTATTCTATCGGCTACAGGAGGGAACAAAAATGCTTTTCATCGGTATGGTTTTGTTTCTTTTAGGTTTCGCGTCCACGGCCTCGGCTCAGTTCGTGAACCGATGGTTTAACCGAGGGGGCGCGTACCTTGGATACACCCGCGGCTGGCTCGACTGGAAGAAGAACGATGTCGACGGGCGTTATTGTTTCTTTTCGGGAGCCTCGCACAACGAAGCGCAAAACGACGTCTGGTGCTTTGACGCGAATCTCAACAAGTGGACCAAGGTTTATCCGGGGGACAACTCGGCGACGCCGCCGCACGGTCGCGATGACCACTCGTGGGATTGGGACCACGTGGGCAACGAATACTATCTTTTCGACGGAGCCTTTTCATTCGGCGTTTTTGCTTTCAATCCGGTGACGAAGAGCTGGCGCCAGGTTACGAATGCGGAGTATCCCGGCATTGGTTCCCGCACGTGGATTTTCGAGTCCGGCATTGCGACGTCTCCCGATCATAACCTCATGGTTATCGCTCAAGGTTATCCGATGACGCGCGTGGTTCGCTTCTTGAACTTGCAAAACAAAACCTATGAAGAAAAGACCTCGGGCAGCCCGCCGCCGCGCCAGTCGATCCAGAATCAGTTTCTCTATATTTCCTCGATCCAGAAGTTTCTTCTGTTCGGCGGCCGGGGACCCTCAGGGTATTTGAACGATCTTTGGCTCCTCGATCCGGTTACCAAGACCTGGACGCCGGTGGCGCACGTGAATCCGCCGCCGGGAAATGCGCATGCGCACATGGCCTACGATCATGTTCAGAATGTTGTCTACCTTGTCGGAGGCGACACCGGGAATACGCGCGTGTGGGTCCTGCATCTCTCCAACTGGACCTGGCAGCAATTGCCCCTGCCCTCGGGAACCGCCCTGATCAACTATCCCTCCAAGCGTGTTCACGGGACGGCGATGTTCGATCCGGCCGCCGGCTTCTGCACGGTCGGGGGCGACTTAAGCGGCGCCGCGTACTGGCAAACCTGGCAAACCTGGTGCTTCAAACACTCCCTTTCAACCGATACCGACCCACCGGATGCGCCGCCTTCGGGAAACAGCAATTTCGTGCAAAGTCTTATGGGAAACCTGATGGTGGCCTGGCAGGCGAGCCCCAGCGATCCAACGGATGTGAGCCGGTACGAGGTCCAGCGTTCCGAAAACGGGGGCACGACGTGGATCAATCAAGTCAACGTGACCGCAACGGGCGCGGCTTCCTATGCGCACACTTACAACGGCGTGGTCGACAGCTCCGTCCGTGTCCGGGCCGTGGACAGCTTTGGGAATCCCTCCGAATATGTGGTGATTCCTTAGCGCAACCGTAAGTTTCCGCACACGGGTGCTACTTGAGGATTAACGGTAAAAGTGCCTCCGCGAGTTCGGTGGCGCCAGGCTTTCCAGAGCAGGCCTGGCAGGTTCTAGTCGCGCTCAGGCCCAAGCACTGGATTAAGAATCTATTTCTTTTCTCCCCGCTCCTCTTTTCCGGGCACTTCCGCGCGGCACAGGACATCTTCGTTACCGCGTGGGGTTTCGCGATTTTCTGCCTGGCGGCGAGCTCGGTCTATCTTTTCAACGACATCCTGGATCTGGAGCGCGATCGCGCGACCCAGGGCAACCGGGATCGGCCGATCGCCGCGGGGAAAATCCGCGTGGGCACGGCCGCATTCATGGCGATCGCGCTGCAACTCCTTGCCTGGGTCCTGGCTTTCTTCCTTGAATTGAAATTCCTGGGTCTGGTGATTCTCTATGCTCTCAACAATGTCTTGTACAGCCTCCTTCTCAAGCACCGGGTGATCATTGACGTCATTTCGATCGCGATCGGATTCATCCTGCGGATTCTGGCGGGAGCGGCGTTGATTCATGTTGAGGTTTCCCACTGGTTGATCGTGTGCACTTTTAACGTCTCGCTCCTGCTCGGGTTCGGCAAGCGGCGAGCCGAGTTGCAAGAGGCCAGGCAACTGCGCCCCGTAAACGAAATCTATACCGAGGCGAAGCTGGACCACATGATGAGCGTGTCGGCAGCCGTCACCTTGTTTTCGTACATGCTCTATTCCGTCGCTCCCGAGACGACTGCCAGGTTCGGGAGCAGCGACCTCATCTACACCGTTCCTTTTGTGGTCTACGGCATTTTCCGCTACGTCGCCAAGATCCAGGAGGGAAAGTATCGCGATCCCGTCCAGATGATCTATGCCGATAAGGTTTTTTTGCTGAACATTTTTTTGTGGATGGGTAGCGTGATGGTGGTTCTGGTGCGCGCCTACCCCCCAGCGTTCTGAGGCCATGCGCCGGGCGGTCATGGTTCTGGCGATTTTCGACGTCGATCATACGTTGATTCCGATGGACAGTTTAAAGTCTTTCGGGCTTTTTCTCTGGCGTAAGAATGGCATGGCGCTCGGAAAATTGTCCCGCTTCGCCCCTGCGCTTTTGAGTTGGACTCTGGGATGGCGCAATGACGAGGAGTTGAAGGTCAGTTACCTGAGAATGTTTTTGCAGGGCATGGCGGTGACCGAGGCAGGCGCTCTGGCGCGTGAATTTGCCCAAAGCACTCTGTTGCCCAGCGTCACGCGTGAAGGGGCCGCGCGCATCCACTGGCACCGCCAGGAGCGCCATCAGGTGGTGATGCTGTCCGCCTCGCCCGATATTTACCTCAGCTTCCTGGCAGAGGCCCTTGCGGCGGACGCGCTCATCTGTACCCGGGCGGATCAGAGAGACGGCTGTTTCACGGGCGAAATCGTCGGCGCCAACTGCAAAGGGGAACAAAAAGTGCGCGAGCTGCTCGCGCGCTACCGGCAAGAGGACGTTGATTGGCTATCCTCCTACGCCTATGCGGATTCCCTTTCGGACGTCCCCATACTCGAACGCGTCGGCCATCCCGTCGCGGTTAACGCCGGCGGCCGGCTCAAGCGTCTTGCCGCGCAAAGACGCTGGCGAGTCGAGCAATGGCAAGATTAGCCGGGGCGTTTGAGTTGCGTCGCCTAGCTAGTCTAGTATGTTGACACGTTAATAACGGAACATTATAATGACGCATTATTCTGCCCAGGAGATGCGGCAGCCATGCGCCAGACCCAATTGAAGTTGAGCAAGAAAGACCGCCAGACACTGCAAGAGTTTCGTTCGAAAGGTAACCACATGGCGCGGGAGTTCAATCGCGGCCACATCCTCGCTGCTTTAGATCGAAAGATCCCTGAGAGCGAGATCATGGAAGTGTTAGGGGTAGGGCGTACAGCGATTTGGCGTACGCGCGCCGCGTACTCGGAGGGCGGGCTCGCATTTGCGCTGCACGACGTCCCGCGTCCGGGCAAGCCCAAGCGGTACCGGACCGACGAGGAGGCGCAGGTGGCAGCCCTGGCCTGTTCGGACCCGCCAGCAGGGGCCGAGCGCTGGACAGTGGCACTACTGACCGAGGCCGCGCGGAGCCATCCCAATATGGGTGAGATCAGCCGAGAAACCATTCGCCGGTTTCTAAAAAAAACTGCCTCAAACCGTGGCGTAAGCTGATGTGGTGTATGGGCCGTCTGACCGAGGAATATCGGAGCCGGATGTATGGCCTGCTCGACCTCTACGCTCTGCCCTATGTGGAGCGGGAACCGGTGGTATGCATTGATGAGAAGAGCAAGCAACTGCTCAAAGACATGCGCACCCCGTTGCCCCTCAAGCCCGGGGTGCTGGCCAAGCAGGATTACGAGTACAAACGGGCGGGTACCTGCAACCTCTTCGTGGCCGTCGAACCCAAGGGCGAACGGCGAATCGTGGAAGTGACTGCGCGTCGCACGAAGGTGGACTTTGTGGACTTCGTATGCCAACTGCTGAAAGCAGTTTACGCGAGAGCCGGGAAGGTTCACTTGGTTCTTGACAACCTCAACACGCATTTTCGCTCCAGCTTTGAGGAGGTGCTCGGTCACAAGGCAGCTACTGCGCTGTTGCGTCGCATCGAGTTTCACTATACGCCCAAACATGCGAGTTGGCTCAACATGGCCGAAATCGAGATCGGCATCCTGGAGCGCCAGTGCCTGGGGCGGCGGCTTAAGGACCGGGCAATGATCACGCTCGAAGTTGCTGCTTGGCAGCAGCGACGCAACGCCGCCCATTGTGGCATCGTGTGGAGCTTCACTCGCCAAGATGCTGATCGGAAATTGGGTCGACATTATGTTTCGTAATTAATGCGTTCCACTACTAGTCTAGTCGGCTGCGGAAAAACCCTTCGGAGTCCTTCGACACGCTCAGAGCCAGCCCTGAGTTCATCGAAGGGACGAACGGAAAGAATTTGCAATGATTCCGAAAATTCCGTTCTGCTGAGCATTGTCGAAGCATGAGGCTCTCGCAGCATTCGACATCTTTTTTCATCAGCTTGTTAATGGATGGGCTATGAAGGAGCTTTTTCGCGCCGGGACGAAGAGGGGATTCTATGGGATCCTCGGGATCGCTTTTTTGCTCCGTCTGCTGTGGATCTTTTGGTCTCCCGCCGTTCCTACGTCGGACGCTGCAACTTACGACCTTGTTGCGCAACGGCTGGTTGCGGGCGAAGGCTACGTCCTGCGCGGCCAACTCAGCGCCTATTGGCCGGTCGGCTATCCCGCGTTTCTAGCCGCCGTCTATATGTTGGCGGGTCATGAGCTCTTGGTCGTCAAGCTCCTTCAAGCGGTCCTGAGCGTTGGTACGATTGTCTTGGTGTACAGGATCGGCGCGCTTGTCTTCAACGATATCGTAGGGCGGCTTGCGGCTCTGATCCTGAGCTTTTCACCCAATCAGATTGCCTATGTTTCCGTTCTCATGTCCGAAGTCTTGTTCACCTTTTTGTTCGCTGGAGCGATTTATTTGTGGCTGCTCTTCCGCTCTCGCGCCAGTGCGCCGCTAACGTACGGGTGGGTAGGATTGGTTCTGGCGTTGGCCTGCTACGTGCGGCCGGTTCCCCTGCTGCTTCCGGGGTTGCTGTTCGCCTACGAGGTTTGCGCCGGCCGCAATCGCCTGAAGCGCGTAAAGGAATACTTTTGTTTGCTTGTATGTATGGGTCTGGCCATTGCGCCCTGGACGTTGCGCAATTGGAAAGCTCTGGGTCATCCCGTCATCCTATCCACCAACGGCGGCATTAATTTTTTGATGGGAAATAACCCCAGCGCGACCGGAAAATATCAGGAGATCGAGAATGAGAACGTGCGGAATGTTTGGGACAACGAGGTGGAGCGTGAAAGGACGGCCTATGCGGAAGGGACGCGCTTCATCCAGAGCCATCCCGGCGCCTTTGTCCTTTTGGCGCTAAAAAAAATGTACTTTCTCCTCCACACCGATTGGGATGGAATCTACGAGAACTTCAGACAGACGGCCGCGCCGATCGGCAGGGCTTTGCGGTATTCGCTCTATTTTCTTTGCCAGACGCATTACGTTCTCAGCCTGGGTTTGTTTTGCCTCGCCGGGTCACGCAGAGAATGCTGGAACAAAGAACTCATTCTCCTTTGGTTTGCGCTTTTCTACTGGGTGGGAATTCACATGATCATTGTTGCCGAGCCCCGGTACCATTTTCCCATCATGCCGATCATCTATCTGTTCGCAGCGACCGCCGCCGCTTCCTTGATCAAAGCGAGCCGGAGCAGCGCTGCCGCGCGCGCGGTTAGCGCCTAATGCGGGCGCGGCCGCATACGAG
>JBOHVR010000614.1:0-7763 GCA_050735755.1 Binatia bacterium | reverse complement strand
TCGACGTCCTTGCCTGAGAGCGCGCGGCAGTAAAGGCGCAGGATTTGTTGGATGTCGTTTAGGTCGATGGTGGAAGACCTCGTTATATATTTTCTTTCCGCTCGAACGGAACCGATTCCCCTCTTTGAAACAGAAGGGTCAGGGGAGATTTGCTGAATCGTTTGCTGCTCAGGAACTTCAAGAAATCTCCCTCATTCCCCCTTTTCAAAGGGGGAAGTCACGCACTCGCTGTGATCGGGATTCAAAAGGCCTGGTTTTTAACAACAGTGCGCAAGAGTAAATTTTCCAGCACGCGGCGAAATATTCCATAGAGTTTTTCTGCCAGCCATTACGGAAAAATCGATGTGACGACCTCGTCGAGGCTGCGCTGGATTTGCGGGTCGTCCGTTATGCCCCAAGTCACGGCAACCTGGCACGCCCGCCGGGCTGCAATGCCTTCCTTAACGAGGCGTCCCGCGTAGATCAGCACTCTCGTGCTCGCGCTTTCCCTAAGGCCGTACTCCCGCAAGTTACGAAGCTTTTGACCGAGCTTTGCCAGAAGCATGGAGGTTTCCTCGTCGACGCCCGACTCGTGCGCGATAATCCTCGTTTCGCGTTCCGGATCGGGAAAGCCGAACTCGAGCGCAACGAAGCGCTGGCGCGTGCTATGCTTCAAGTCCTTCAATGCGGTTTGATATCCTGGATTGTACGACACGACCAGCAAAAATCCTGCGGCCGCTTCTACCACCTCGCCCAATTTGTCTATGGTCAGTACGCGGCGGTGATCGGTTAGCGGGTGGATGATGACGGTCGTATCCTTGCGCGCCTCAACCACCTCATCGAGATAACAGATGCCGCCGGCCTTCACCGCGCGCGTGAGCGGTCCGTCGATCCATTTGGTGCCAGCGGCATCGAGCAGATAACGACCGACCAGGTCGCTGGCTGTCAAATCTTCGTGGCAGGCAACCGTCACCAGGGGAATCGATGAGGCTTTGGTGAAAGCCGGTTGAGAGGTTCCACGGACGACGCTCAAGGGCTGCCCGAGCTTCCAGGCCATGAATTCAACGAAACGGGTCTTTCCGGTTCCCGTCGGACCTTTGAGGAGCACGGGCACCCGCTGGCGATACGCCGCAGCAAAAATCTCGATTTCATCGCCCGTGGAAATGTAGAATGGTTCCTCTCGGATGACGTAATCTTCGATCCGATATTGGCGGAAATCTTGGTCAGCCGACATGAACGATTAGGCCTCCTGGGCGGCCAGAGACGAAGGGAGGTGGCCGTCGATGAACGGAGACGGGCCGATGGGCTCACGAAAAGGCTTGATGGACAAGACGAGACAAAACCAGGCGCTGATGGATTCCGCGTGAGCGTTTAACACGTTTTCTAAAAAAACGCTATCCGATCGGCGGGTTTCTGTCAAACGGCGGCTGCGCTTGATCCGAAGAGAGGACAAAGATAACTTAGGTGCCAATTGGCTCGCCCCGGCGGGAACGCAAACGCCATTTCGCTCACACTGAGTCGAGACGAGCAAACTCCACGCCAAAACAGCCGTGTCTAACGCGCTCCAACATCGCAACTTCCGCGTCTTTTTGACTGGATCTCTAGTCTCCCGCATCGGCGAGGACATGCAGGAAGTCGCCGAGGATTGGCTTGTGTTTGTCATGACGGGTTCGCCTTTTCTCTTAGGATTAGTGGCGTTTTGCAAAGGACCCTCGCGGGTGCTCCTGGCGCCGATCTTCGGAGCCGTAGCGGACCGTCTGGATCGCAAGAGAATCATGATTGGCGTCTATCTTTTCCAAATGGGCTTAGTCTTTTCCTACGGATGTCTTGTCGCGACCGAGCTCATCGAGTACTGGCACATCCTAGTCCTCGCTACCCTCGACGGCTTGGTGGCGCCGCTCAACCGCGTTACGCGTCAAACGGTCATCCCCGATCTAGTTCCGAAAGAGGACCTCGTGAGCGGGATCTCTTTCAACAGCGTCGGCAACAACACCTGTCAGGTCGTCGGTCCGCTGATCGGCGGGCTGATCATTCTTTGGCTGGGCATCGCAGCGGTTTTTTTCATCAATGCGGTTGGTTTTCTCGGAGTTATTCTCAGCCTGATGTCGATTGATTTCCCGCGCAGTAAGAACCTGAAAAGCGACTGGAACATCCGGAAGGATGTCAGCGAGGGAGCCCGCTTTATCTGGAACCAGCCTCTAATCCTGGAAGTGATGAGCATCCAGTTCTTCTCATTTTTCTTGGCCCTTCCTTTCAACCGTTTCTTCCCTGTCTATGCCAAGGATGTGCTCAATATCGGACCGACGGGATTAGGGCTTTTGAAGGGAAGTTTCGCTGCGGGCAATGTCCTCGGGGGAATCGGCCTAATCGCGTTTGGCGGGATCAAAAAACAAGTCGCTTTGTTGAAAGCGGCGTCTTTGGGTCTGACCATTTTTTTGATCGTATTCTCGTATTCTTACTGGCTGCCGCTCTCGGTTGTCGCGTTGGTTCTGACGGGCGTGGCCAATATGATTTTCCGTTCCATCGGTCTCTCTCTGATTCACCTCAACGTGCCCGATGAATTCCGCGGCAGGGCAATGGGGCTTTACAACATGGAGTTGGGATTTCGCTCTCTGGGAGCGCTGCTCATGGGCGGCCTGGGAAGCATCGTTGGAGTGCCCTGGGCCATTGCCATGGGCGCAGGAAGCTTCGGGCTGATATCTCTTCTGAGTCCTTACTACAAAAGATATCAAACCCAGCGGCAAAAGGGCGCGCATCCATTCGGGGCAGACGGGCCGCAGGATTGACGAAGGGGAGATGGACGGACTAAGAGTTGCCGGAAGGTCCCGCTTGGATATAGCAGTGGGCGGCAACCGCGGCGGTAACGCCATCACCCGCAACGGAAACCAATTGGCCGGACGTGCGCTGCCGCGCATATCCCGCGGCAAAGATACCCGCCTTAGAAGTCTGCATGGACAAGTCGACCTCGACATGTCCTTGCGGATCCAGGTTCACGAGGCCGCGCAAAAATCCTGTAGCGGCTTCAAAGCCGACGCAGATGAAAATTCCTGCCACGGCTAAAGACGAAGAGCCTTGAGTCTTGACATTGCGCAAGCGTACCGTCTCGACGGCGCTGCCTCCGCAAATCTCTTCGAGGATGGAACCCAGAATGAATTCGATTTTAGGGTTCTCCTGGGCGCGCCGAATGAGGGTTGGGCTGGCGTCGAGATCGTTGCCGCGATGAAGAATGGTCACTTTTGACGCAAAAGCGGTCAAAAATAGCGCTTCATCCACAGCCGTGTCGCCGCCACCGAGCACAATCACGGGTTTATCAGGATAAAAAGCTCCATCACACGTCGCGCAATGCGAGACGCCTCTTCCTTCGAGTTCCGTCTCGCCCTTGATTCCAAGCGCGCGCCGCCGGCCGCCGCTGGCAATAATAACGGCTTTGGCTTCATACTCCGACTCCGTCGCGCGGACCAACCAGTTCTTTCCAACTTGTTGGATCTCCTTCGCCTCTTGATACGCGGTTTTTATTGCGAATCTTAGGGCTTGCGTTCGAGTCTGCGTGATCAGGTCGGCGCCGCTGACGCCATCTGGAAAACCCGGAAAGTTTTCGATGCGATCGGCATTGATCACTTGCCCGCCGACAAGCTCGCGCTCCAACACAAGCGTGGGATGGCCGAGCCAGCCGGCATAGAGTCCGGCGCTCAATCCGGCCATGCCGGCGCCGACGATCACAAAGTCATAGCGATCCATGGGAAAGGGCGGATTTAGCAGCCGAAGGGCTCAGGACATGCTTGTCGAAACAGAACGCGCCGTTTTTTACCGGATCAAAAAGTTGCTGTCGCCTATCGTTCCAGCAGAGGTTAGTCGCAAATTTCTTTCGTCACTGATCTCGTCGAGCCTCCCTCGGGAGTGCTTTGACCCCAAACATGCAGGAAGGCTGAATGGACACCCGCGCCGCCGGCTACGACGACGAGAATATCGTCCGGTTTATCCACGATGTGAAACACGGTCTCACGCGTCGCCCTTAAATCGGGCCTGCGCTTGACCCTCATGGCAAAGAGATCGTCGGGGATTGTGCGCCAGGTAAAAGTTGCGCGCTCCCAGAGAATATTTTTCAGTTTCTTCTTATCGATGCCTGCTTGAGAAAGCATGTCGGCATGTTCCGGGCCGATGACCATGACAGCCTCCGGCGCTCCCGGCCTCTGCATCCACTGTGCCATAATGTAAAGAAGCGCTTCGGCGCTAGGCGAGCCCTGCTCGCCGATCCTGGTGAATGAGTCGATGCTGATCGCGGTTACGGTGCTGGCGTCTTGGGGAAACCCGCGCTCGACGTGCAACGGCTCCCACGAGGTGGCCTCTTCGTTTTCGGCGATGCACATGCTGAATTTTCCGGGCCAGCCGAGAGTGGCCTTGCAGCTCGTGCCGGGGTAAGCGCCGCCGATATTTCGCAGGATCAGGCGCAAAGCTCTACCGATGGTTGCGTTCGCTTTAAAGCCTTCGCCGAAGACATTCGGGCCGCTGTTGATTTTAAGCCGGTGACGGATCGGGCCGTTAACAATCAGCAAGATTGCCGGACCGCCGGTGGTCGCTTGCAGAGCGTAGAGGTTGAGCTTCGGTTCTGTTACCGCCTCCACAGCCGCGATCAGGACGGGCATGTACTCCGGCAAGCAGCCCGCCATCACCGCGTTGATCGCGATCTTTTCCACGGTTGCCGGAGCCCAACGCGGAGGAACGTCGCCGAGCTCCTCGCCCGGATCACGCTTGGTGCCCGCCAGCATGCGCGCCACCCGTTGCTCCGTCGGCGGAATGACCGGTAAACCGTCAGTCCAACCTTTCTCGTCGAGAAATGCGTTGGCTTCGAGGAGGTCATCGGAGACTTCGATGCGTTCGGCTTGGGGTAAGTAAGCTGCCATCAGTAGTGCCTAAGGTCGTGGTTCAGTATTGTGAAAATTCGTAGGGGCGACCCTGTGTGGTCGCCCAAAAAACTGGGCAGGCACATAGGCCTGCCCCTACGTTAATCCGTTGTGAAGGTCTGCGGCCATCACTCCAATTCTGTCCCGTTGTCATTTCTTTACCAGCGCCTGTAAAAGTTGCGCAAAACCTCCGTCGGCTCGCACTCGCACCTGATCGGAGGCTAAACTCCCAATCGGGTGAGGGATAATGACCAACGGATGGCTGGGCGCGCCGAGCGCCTCCCTCTCGGCTTTGGCAAGGGCTTCAAACTCGTTCGTCAGGACGGTGACGACCGCTTTGCCTTTTTTCTGCAGGTTCACGCCGTCGTGGACACTCCACGATGTGCACGACCCTCAATCGCCGAGCCCGTTGATGATCAAGTCGGCTTCGGCTGCCAAATCAGCGATATGCTGCGCGGGAGCTGCTTGCTGCGCGGAAATCTTGCTGCGCCGGACGACGCGAGCAACTTTGTAGCGCTCTTTCAAAAGCTCTTCGAAGCGGGTTGCCATAACGTCCCAGTTGGGCTTGCTGTTGTCGAGAATGCCGAGCACTTTTCCATTGAGATCAAGCAGCGACTGGGCCTGCGCCACTTTGTCTTTCGACGGGCGTGGTTTGGCTTCCGGACTCAAAATGATCATGGTTCACCTCACGTCGTTCCAATATTCAGCGAACGAGCCTATCACGAGAAAGTTAAGTTAAGCCAGGCCGTCTCCGCGATCGCGTCCGTGTTCGTGAACGTGTTGGCGGGGTTGGCACGAACACGAATCACGCCGCGATATAACGGATGTACTTGCCCAACGCGTGCGCCGCGCGCGTGATCGAAGGATAGACAGGTACGCCGATCCGATCGAATTTCTCTTGCAGCTTGATCGCGGTGGCGAAGGCTTCAAGCGATCCCAGCGCGCGGGCGACAATGATCATGGGTTTGGGGCAGATCGCGTGAAACTCTTCGACTGTGTCCATCATCTCGGCAAAGGTTTGGTCTCCCTTCGGGTTGCCCAAGGTTTGGTCCACGCGGAGTACGACGATTACAACGTGGATTGCCTCCTCTCCCGCTGTCAGCTCCAAGATCCGGCGAAGCTCAGGTCCGTTGCGCATGACATTCAAGTCGAGAGGGTTATTGACGCTGGTGCCCGGGAGGGGAGTGAACTCGCGTATCGCCGCTTGGGTCTCTGAGCTTAAGTCGGGGACTTTCAATCCCGCCGTTTCGAGATCATCGGCCGCTTGAATCGCGTCCCCGCCGCCGATTCCGATGACGCCGATGTTTGTTCCCGCGGCCGCCTTGAGCGACTGAAAAGCCAGAAGCACGTCCATCAGCTCTTCCATGTTGCTGACCGGCACGGCTTTGGTTTTTTTCCATATCGGGTCCCACGCCTCGCGCGACGCAATGGCCCCGGTATGGGCGGCTACCGCCCGCGAGCCCGCTTCCGTGGTGCCGCCCTTAACAATGACGACGGGCTTCAATCGGCTTACGGTGGAAACGGTATCAAGGAAGTTAGAGATGTCCTTGACGCCCTCGATAAAAGCGCCGATGACCCTTGTTTCCGCATCGCGCCCGAGGAAATCGAGCAGCTCCGTCTCATTGATATCTGCGGCGTTGCCGTAGCTGATCATCTTGTTCATTCGCAGCCCGCGCACCGATGCCATTCGCCCCAGATCGCTGGCATTCCCGCCGCTTTGGGAAATCACCGAAACGGTTCCCGCTTCCTTGGGGGAGTGCGTATTGAACGCAAGTCCGGCGCTGGGACGATAGATCCCCATGCAGTTGGGACCGAGCAAACGCACGCCGGCCCGGCGCAAGATCTCGACCACGTGCCGCTCCAACTCGATCCGTTCCCGGATTTGAGTTTCGCTGAACCCCGCCGAGTAAACATGCAGTAGCTTGATCTTTTTCTCTACGCACTCGCGCGCCAGCCCCGTAACGGAGTGGGCCGGGAGACAACAGACGACGTGATCCACGGGACCGGGGATCGCGTTTAACGCGGGATAGCACTTGTAGCCACGAACCTCTTGGTATTTTGCATTCACGGGATAGATGGCGCCGCGAAATTCAGCTCTTTCGAGGAAACGGATCGTGGAGTTGCCGCGCTTTTGCGGGTTGTTCGTCGCTCCGACAATCGCCACGCTTTGGGGAGTAAACAGCGAGTCGTCTAACAATTTTCGCTCCTGCGAATTTTATTTCTTCCAGAATATCTCTTCGAAGTTCTTGGTCAGGCGATCGAACCTGGAGGCCATCGTCGGGTCGATCGGGTGCAGTTTATGTCCTTTGATCTTTGTTCTCAGCTCGGATTCCACCTCGGGGTTGGCGGGAAATTTTGCCACGGCTCCGGCTCAGAATGACATTGCTTATTTAACGTATTTCGGAGACACCCCACTAGGACCGTTTCCTGGGCTTCACTTCTTCTTCGGCTCGAATCCGACCTTCGGGAACCCCCACGCCTGGGTGGCGATGCGCTCCATGATTTTGTCCTCCGTACCCCGGCATTCGTTGCCGCAGAGAGAGACGTTGGCCCCCTTCATCAACTTGTTGGCAAGGGTTCCTTCGCCGAGGAAGGAGGCTCTCCCCGGCTCGAGGGATTCCGTGAGATCCTGTCCCTCTTTCGAGGCCAGGAACTCAATCCAGAGAAGGGCTGAGTGAATATTTTTCGCGCCCGAGTAGATCGCCTCCGGCTCATGATAAGACATGGGGAAGGGATCCGGGACCACCATTTTGATGTTCGGATCTTTCCTGGCGGCTCGTTGCGTCGAGTGCACGTAGTTGCCGCAATTCATCAGCGCTTCTCCGGAGGCGAGTGCTGCTAGATTGCGCGTATTGCCCCGGCTGAATAGGGGATCGTTCTCTT
>JBOHVR010000613.1:0-5948 GCA_050735755.1 Binatia bacterium | reverse complement strand
ATCACAATGGGCTCATTGCGATAGAGAATAGTATGGATTTTCGTGATTGGCGATGGACGAGCGCCTCCGCCGTAATAACCTGAAGCTTCGCCGAACGGACCCTCGATCTCCAACCCCGCGTCCGGCGGGAGCATTTCCCCTTCGAGAACAATTTCCGCGGTGCTCGGAATAGGAAGATCCGTATAGACTCCGGGAGTTACTTGGACCGGCTCCCCTCGCATCCATCCGATGAAATCGTATTCCGGAACGCCCCACGAAAGGTTCGTTCCTGCGACAATGAAAATCGCCGGATCTTGTCCCAGGCAGATCGCGACAGGACAGCTTTGCCCTTTGCTCCAGTATCTTTTCCTGATGACATCACCGTTATGGCCGGAGCCAATGTGAACGACGATGCGATTGCGATCCACGATCTTGAATCGATACGAACCTATATTGGTATATCCCGTCTCGGGATCGCGCATGACCACAGACGTCCCGCACATATATCTTCCGCCATCGTGCTCATGCCAGCGAACCCAAGGCATTTTGAGTAAATCGAGAGCTTCTCCCGATATGACGTTTTGCTTCACCGGTCCTGATGCCACCTCGACCGGAGGCACTGGCTCATACTGCTTCAGTTTTTCCCTCCACACCTGGACGGCTTCATCGTCGTCCAGGTGTTCGTCCACACCGTAGATGAGTCGGCCTGCGGCGCGATTGTTCCGCACCGTGCTCAACACGCGAAATCCCGGCGGGTAGTCCTTAATCCGGTCAAACAGCAGACACGGAGGTTTACTCGATGTCAAAGACGAGAGATAGGTGATCGCGCCGATTTCCAGGTCCCAGTCGGCGCCCTCAATGTCGACAAGGTCGCCGCGCTCCCTCATGCAAGAAACAAATTCTCTAAGATCGTCAAACTTCATAGAATCCCTCGGAATTCCTCAGTCTTTCCACAACCCAGCTGTTTGTTAAGTTGTCATTCTGCTGAAAAGGCTTCGTTCATCCTTCGCGAGCCTCAGGACGAACGAAGGGGTTGAAGTCACTGGCGATTTTCCGTTCGTGCTGAGCTTCGTCGAAGCACTCATAGAGATAAATCGCCTGCAGAACAGTCGGTTACTTTTCACGCAGTGCTCGACTCCTTTCGATCAAGCGCTCAAGGGCGCGCCGAAAGATCACGGCCAGCACCTCCTTCTTGTATTCAGACGATCCGCGCAAGTCGCCGATGGGGTTTGCGATCTCTTGAAGCTGGCGCGCGCCGGCTTCAAGAAGTTCCGAAGAAATCTTTTGACCTCGAAGAAGCACCTCCACCGACAATGCCTTGAGCGGCTTTTCATCGGCCCCGCCCAAGCCAATTCCTATCTCTCTGCAGATCCCGTCTCTGTCGATGTCAATCTGCACGGCCACACTGGCGATCGCAAAATCTCCGGCGACCCGCTCGAGCTTCTCGTAAGTTCCGAGCCTCGGCGCGCTCGGAATCGGAACCGATACTTCGGTAACCACTTCGTCAGGCTGAAGCGCGGTTGTGTAAGCAAACGTGAAAAAATCCTTCGCTTCGACTTCCCTCTCTCCGTGTAGGCCCAGGCATTTCACGCGCGCATTGAGCGCCAGGATAACGGGCCCCCAGTCACCCGCCGGGTCGGCTTCGACGATGGCGCCCCCAATCGTTCCTAGATTGCGCACCTGTAGGTCGCCCAAGACACGGACGGCTTCCTGCATCAGGGGAATTTTCTCTCGAACCGGCTTTGCTTCCTCGATCTCGGCGTGCCGGGTGAGAGCGCCGATCCGCAGGCGACCGTTTTCCTCCTTGATATAGCTCAATCCCGGAACGCGATTGAGATCGATCAAATATCGCGGGCGCGCCAGCCTGAGCTTCATCAGCGGAACTAAGCTCTGACCCCCGGCTAAAATTCTGGCGTCTTCGCCCCACTGGCGCAATAGCTCGACGGCTTCTTGCAAAGTGCGTGGTTCCAGATACTCAAATGCGGCGGGATACACTCAAACCTCCTTGAGTTTAGTTCCAAGAAACAGCCAGCGTTTTTTCCGCCGGAAGCTGAATAAAGACCTCATCTCCTTCACGAAACTCGTCTCCGGAGCGCAGCCGGCATCGGATTTTCTGCGAATTGACCAGGACCCTGCAATCCAAAGATTCTCCCAGAAAAGAGAGACTGGAAACTTTCCCGGCAAGAGTGTTCTGCCGGTCCGGCGGCGCGTCTCTTAAAACAATGATTTCTTCCGGGCGCACCGACACAAGAACTTTGCTCCCTAACGAAAGCCCCTTCGACAAAACACACGAGATCTTGCCGTGATGGGTCTCGACCGTGGCGAGCTGTCCGTAGAGAGTTTCGACCTTGCCCTCAAGCAGATTGGCAGCGCCGATAAAACTCGCTACAAATTGATTCTCCGGGCGATGATAGATCTCCATCGGCGCTCCTTCCTGCAGCACCTTCCCGTTCCGCATCACCAAGATGCGATCCGACATGGCCAATGCCTCGACCTGATCGTGAGTCACGTACAAGACGGTTATCTCCAGCTCTTTGCACAATTCCTTGATCTCAACCCTCATCTCGTCGCGCAGGACCGCATCAAGATTGCTCAAAGGCTCGTCCAAAAGCAGCAGCTTGGGACGCTTCACCAATGCGCGGGCGAGCGCAACGCGTTGCTGCTGGCCGCCGCTCAACTGCGGCGCCGGCCGAAACATCAACTCTTCCATGCGAACCCTGCGCAGAGCATCCCGAACTCTCTTCTGAATCTCTTGCCTCGGCATGCGTTTGCCGGACTTTAGCGGGAATGCCACGTTCTCGAAGACGCTCATATGGGGCCAGATCGCATACGACTGAAAAACAATTCCTATGTCGCGTTTCTCCACGGGAACGTTGATCCGCCTGGGCTCGGAAAACACGGCTTCCCCCGCTATAGAAATCTCTCCTTTCACCGGAACCTCCAATCCGGCAACACACCGCAAGGTCGTCGTCTTGCCACACCCGCTCGGCCCCAGAAGAGTGACGAAATCCCGTTCCTTCACCTGAAAGGTTAACGACTCGACAGCAAGCACCTCGTCCTTCGCGGTCCTATAGGTCTTGCTCAGGCCGCTGACTTCAAGCACTCATCTTCTCCTGGTCAGTTAAGATCACGCCTGCTGTCAAAAAAATCTCAAGCTTCATTCCGCCGCGCCGAATCGCTGTCGCCGCGTAATTTTCGGTTTTTCTCGCTTGGAAAAATCCCCCTTAATCCCCCCAGGTGAGATTTTGTCACTGTCTACCGGCTTCCTGCCGCTGCTTTGCTTCCCGGATGAGTCGGAGAATTCTTTCCGGAGTGTAAGGCAAACTGCGAATTTCGACGCCAAACTCCTCGAGCGCATCTTCAATGGCGCTGGCTAAAACCGGCGGCGGTCCCAACATGCCCGTCTCCCCTGCCCCTTTAGTCCCGAGAGGCGAGAACGGACTCGGCGTAATCAGATGGCCGACTATGATTTCTGGAACCTCTTCCACAGTCGGAACTTTGTAATCCATGAGGCTTGCCGTCAAAAGCTGCCCTTCCTCGTCGTAGAGGATCTGTTCATAGATGGCCGCGCCAATACCCTGGACCACGGAGCCGCGGTGCTGCGTTTCGACAATCTGCGGATTGATCACATTGCCGCAATCGTGGACCGTGCAGTACTTTACGATTTTGAGCACCCCCGTCTCGACGTCCACGTCAACCGCCGCCACCACCGCGGCATAGGGATAAGTAGAAAAGCTATTCAGCCGTCCCAGGGCGTCCGGCACATAATCGATATTGGGGTTAATAAAATAGCTCGTCACCTCCAGGCCCGGCTCTTCGTCTTCAGGAAGCAGATGAATAGCGCCGTAGGCATTGCGCACAATCTCGCGCACCGGCACGGACTTATGGGGATCTTCTTCCGAAGATATTTTTCCGTCGCGGATCGAAAGCGTCTTTGCCGGCACCTGCAAATGGAGCGCGGCAATTTTAAGAAGTTTTTCCCGCAACCGGTCCGCCGCCAAATACGCGGCGTTCATCTGAACCACCGACGAACGGCTGCTGCCGGTTCCAAAACCATAGGGCGTAATTAAAGTATCGCCGCGCATGACAAATATTTTGTCGAGAGGAAATCCGATGCGGCTGGCCACAATCGCGCTGATGGTTGTGCTGTGGCCCTGACCTTGATCGCCGACGCTCGAAAAAACGCTGACGCTTCCCGAAGGTTCGATCCGAATTCGGCAAGTTGCATAGCCGCCGGTGGCATAGATTCTGCTCGAGCTTGTCGGTTCCATGACTAAGACCGCGCCGACACCTCGATAGATGCCCTGTTCCCGCAGGCGCTTTTTTTCGCGCTTTGCCTCTTCATACTGGGCCAACTCCAACGCCTGGTTCAGGCATTTTTCATATTGCCCGCTGTCGTAGAGCGCCCCGGTCGCATTGCGATAAGGAAACGCCTCCGGTGGAATGTAGTTTTTCTTCCTCACTTCCACCGGATCCATTTTCAAGCCGCGCGCGATGATATCCACCATCCTCTCGATCACGAAAGCAGCTTCCGCCTTGCCGATTCCTCTCAAGGAACCGTGAGTGGCCTTGTTGGTCGCCACCCCATACGCATCCACGGAGTAATGCTGAATCGTGTAAACCCCCGGAACGTAGAGCGCCGCAGAAGTAATCGAGTTGTCGACGCCGTAGCTGCAGCCGAGGTCGGCAATAATCTTGTCTCTGACGGCAAGAATGGTCCCATCCTTCTTAACCGCGGCCTGGACATAGTGGATCTGATCGCGACCCTGGCGCGCCGTGCGAAGATGTTCGACCCTGGTTTCGGCCCATTTCATCGGCCGGCCCAGTTTGCGCGCAAGCAGCGGGATAACAACTTCGTCCTGATAGCCGCCGTTTTTCACTCCAAACGAGCCACCCACATCCGGGGCAATGACCCGGATCGTGCTCTCCGGCAGTCCCAAGACTTCCGCCAGCCGCGTTCTAAACCCATGCGCGCCCGCCGTCGAGGCCCAGCAAGTAAGCAGTCCGCCGCGGGGATCATATTCCGCCGCATAAGCGCGCGGCTCCATGGGAAAGGGAGTGAGACGTTGACTGTTCAATCGCGCCGAAAAAACGTGGTCGGCCGCGCCAAAGACGCTTTCGAAGTCAGGAGTCGAAAAGTGGGATTCATAAACTACGTTGCTCTTGAGCTCGTCGAAAAGTTTGGCAGACGTTTCCGTCATCGCTTTTTCAGGATCGACAACGGCCGGGAGCGGCTCGTAATCGACGGCAACCGCTTCGGTTCCGTCCTCAGCTTGATAACGACTTTCCGCGACGACGGCGGCTATGGGTTCGCCCACATAGCGGACTTTGTTCATCGCCAAAGGATACACTTTGATATTGCGAGTCGGACCTCCCCTGACGTCGGCAAGCTGGCTCACGAGATCGTGTCCCGTCAGGACGGCGTGGACCCCTGGGATCGCCAGCGCCGGCCGGATGTCGATGCCGTTAATCCTTGCGTGGCCATAGGGGCTGCGCACAAAAGCGACGTAGAGCGCGCCGGGAAGTGCTACGTCATCGACGAAAGTTCCATTCCCGCGAATGAAACGTTCTGTTTCTCTTCGTCTAATTTTGTCGCCGATCTCTACGTTCTTGGTAACCGCCACAAAATCTTCCTCCTGAAGTCTATTGCTAATCTTGCGGTGTGATGCGCACGACCGCCCACCGGCTCAACGCAGTCACAAGTCCAAGGGTGGCAATGAGCATCACGCCGAGGGCGGCCGCCGCGGGCGCGTCGCCTCGTTCCCACATGGTCCAGAGCCGGACTGAAATCAATTCCGTTTCACTCGACGCCAGAATGAGGGGTATCGAAAATGCGCGCATCGCGTGCGCCACGACCCATATCCATGCGCTGACAAAGGCCGGCACAATCAACGGAAGGGTAATGCGAAAGAGCATCCGCATTCTGCCCGCGCCGCTCGCGCGCGCCGCTTCCTCCAGCTCTTTTGAGA
>JBOHVR010000612.1:0-3676 GCA_050735755.1 Binatia bacterium | reverse complement strand
CCTTTAGTACGAATCGCGATCCCGTGGATTTGCTAGTGGCGATAGCATTCGGGATCATCGGCTATTTCATGAAGCGCACCGGCTACCCGCGGCCCGCCCTGATCCTCGGCCTGGTTTTAGGAGATCTCCTGGAACGCTATCTCTATCGCTCGATGGCCAGCTACGGATTTACCTGGCTGCTGCGGCCGGCGGTAATCGTGCTTTTGATCTTAGCGTTCGCTTCTCTTGGTTACACGCTCTGGGACAAATGGCGCGTCTCTCTGGCGAAGTCCTATTCGGAAAGTGACGCGCGAAGGAAGGCGCAAACTTTCAGCTTGCGCGCGCGCGCTCTTTTTCCGCTCTTCTTTTTTGTTTTGTTTCTCGGGGCCATCATCACTGGATGGGAATGGCCCTTTATCGCGAAGCTGATGCCGGTCTACGTCGTGGCGATACCCGGTCTGATGCTGTCCATGGTTCAGCTTTTGCGCGAGCTGACCGAGGGAGAGGAAGAAACGTCGCAAGCCAGCGATATGGACGAGGCTTTCAATGCATCTTTGGACAAAAGAACTGAGTTGATACGCACGCTCACCTTCTTCGGTTGGGTCGTGGGCGGCGCGATTGCCATCTGGCTTTTAGGCGTGGTCATTGCGTTGCCGCTGTTGGCGCTTCTCTATACTCTTGTCGAGGGACGTGAGAAATGGACCACATCGCTGGCTGCAACCGCTGGCATCTTCGCACTCGTTTGGGGTTTGTTTGACTACCTGCTGGAGGTTCGGTGGCCCAGCGGTATGCTTTTCTACTGAAGCGTTCAATTTTGGCTGGCGTTGTTTCGATGCCTAGTTTTCGCTGGCTCTGATTTTTGCCGATCTGCCCTAATGGAGACTCTTATGTTGCGGAATTTTACGCGTCTTCTTGTTCTCGCGCTTTGCTGCCTGCACTTTCTGGCGCTGAAGCCTGCTTTTGCCCAGAGCAATTTTTACCAGGGCAAAACGATGACGTATGTCGTGGGACTGTTGGCGGGAGATTCGACTGATCTTTGGTCGCGCGCGGTCAGCCGCAATATGGTGAAGTATATCCCGGGCAATCCCAGCATCATTGTTCAGAACATGCCAGGCGCAGGCGGCTTGATTTCGGCGAACTACGTATACAGCGTGGCCAAACCGGATGGCTTGACACTGGGCTCCGTGTCAGCGGGCCACTACTTTCACCAGCTAGCCGGCCGTAAGGAGGCGCAGTTCGACTGGAGGAAGTTTACCTGGATAGGCTCGTCCTCACGCCATGAGTATCTTTTTATCATGCGAGCTGACGCCCCGTATAAGTCCATTGAGGACATCCGGTCGGCTGCCGAATCGCCCAAGTGTTCAGCCACCGCGCTCGGATCGGCGAGTCACGTCACGCTAAAGCTTCTGGAAGAGGGATTGGGAGTGCGGCTTCAAATCGTCACTGGTTATAAAGGAGGCAGCGAACAAGACCTCGCGATCGAAAAGGGTGAGGTTCAATGCCGGGCTGTCACCACAGCCGCGTTTCTCGCCCGGGAGCCATTTCAGACATGGCAGAGAAACGGCTTCATCCGCATTCTCCTGCAAACGCCGCGCAAGCGTAATCCCAGGCTGCCGGAAGTGCCTACGGTCTATGAGCTGATGGACCGGGTAAGGCCGCCAGAAAGCAATCGGCGCGTAGCATTGGTGCTGCTGGGAACCGATAACTTCGGCAACTTCCCCACCGTAGCGACTCCAGGAATTCCGCCAGATCGTGTCAAGATCCTGCGCCAGGCATACGCCAAAGCGCTCAAAGACCCTGACCTTTTGAAAGAGGCAAAAAAGAGGCGTTGGGAGGTGGATCACATCGATGCAGAGGAACTAGAGAAGTTGGCAAAAGAGGTGATCGATCAGCCGCCTGACATCGTCAAACGAATCAAGGAGCTACTGGAAAACAAATAAAGCGCTTGCGCGCGGTTTTGAGTTTGGAGTTTCGAGTTTCGGGAGGGGTATCTAGCCACCCACCAAAGGGTTTCCCGTTGTGGGGCGCGATCGCAATTCACCCAGGAGAAATGACGATGGCCAAAGATGTGCTGAATAAACAAGAGGCCGAGAAGATCCTCTTTCCGGGCCGAGGCCTGCCCGGCGGCGGCCAGTTGGAGATCCGCATGGAAGCTTCGGCCGCCCATCCTGACCCAGATGTTTTGCAAGTGGCGCGCCGGTACAGGCCTTGCAATCTCGAAAGCTGGCATGCGGAGTGGATGGCGGTCGCGGAAAAAAACGAAGAACTGGCGGCCGGCTTCGAGCGCGAGGAGCGCAAGGTCACAGCACACGAATTCTACCGGCGCGCGGCGCACTTTTACCGCCAGGCCGTCGTTTATATGCCAGACAGCGATCCGCGCATGCTGCCGACCTACAACAAACTAAAAGAGATGTTCGCCAAAGCCTGGAGCCTTGTTCCGCCGCCTTTTGAGCGCGTTCAAGTTCCGTACGAAGGCCATCTTCTTGACGGTCTTTTCTATCCGGTGCGCGGCAAGGCCGGAACCCGCTTCCCGGTTGTCTATAATTATGCCGGCGCGGATGGAATCTTGGTCAGAGGGGATGAAGGCGGCGCCGGAGCGAATCAGTATGTGCGGCGCGGGATAGCCTTCTTCGACGTCGATGGCCCGGGGCACGGCGGTACCTTGAGAGAAAAGAAGCTCTATGCGCCGCCGGACTCAGAACGTGTGGCAAAAGCGGTCATTGACTACTTGGTCAGCCGTCCGGAAGTGGATCCGAATCGAATCGGGCTTCACGGCTCAAGTATGGGCGGGTATTCCGGGCCGCGCTCGGCGACGGGAGAGAAACGCATCAAAGCGGTGGCCGTATGGAGCGGCGCCTACAACCTGGTCGAGGATATCTTCGATTATTACCCGCCGATCCAAGATCGGCTGCGCTGGCTAATCGGCGCCAAGAATCTCAAAGAGGCGCGCGAGAAAATTTCCAACTTCACGTTAGAAGGCCGGGCGGACAAAATCGAGTGCCCGCTGCTCGTGGGCTACAGTCATGACGACCGCGTCATGGACCCGCGCGGCGCGTTGAAGCTGTACGAGAAAGCTGTCAATTCGCCGAAAAGAGAAATGCTCGACGGCGTCGGCCACGGCGAGAAACGCTTCGACCGCAAAACCTACATCGCCGACTGGTTCATGAAACAACTGGCGGCGGAATGAGTAGGCACTGACGTGGTCTAGTAGAACGACTTGAGCTCGGCCAGGCCCCGGCTGGCCAGATAGTCGAAGGTGAGGCTGGACTCCATCGTGGATTTGTCCGCAATGTTGAACTGGATGTTTTTTGCCGGATCAGTTGTGCCACGCACGCCGATCAACGTGGTCTTTTCTTTGAACTCCCATTCAAAGGCACCCGAGAGGCCAGGCGGCACGTAGATCACGCTTCCAGGGCCGACGTCATAGCTTTTCCCTCTATGTCTCTGATCACGGCTCGGCCGGAAATGACATAGAAAGAGGTTTCGACGAGAAACCAATGAAGCGTGGTCGCTTGAAACGGTGTCGTTCCGCCTTCGAATGTCGCCAAAATCATGCGAATTCGTTCGCTCGGGCACTTGTCGCCTCCAATTAAGGTCTTTAGGACATGTTGGTCTTCTGGTGGCGTGACTTTCAGATCAGATTCTTCAAACACTTTGATCGTTGATTTTACCTCCACGGTCAGCTCCTCCTTTGTCC
>JBOHVR010000611.1:0-3440 GCA_050735755.1 Binatia bacterium | reverse complement strand
AGGTAATTGACTTTGTAGCCACGAGCACCACTTCGGTAGGACAGGTACAAATTGGCGATGCCCGGAAATCTCTATTGCCAGATAGTTCAGCGGATTTGTATTTTACTGATCCTCCTTACTACGACTCTGTCCCGTATGCTGATCTTGCAGATTTCTTTTTCGTTTGGCTCAAGCGAGCTCTCCCGAAGCACCCCCTCCTTAAGGACCCGTTCAATCTTGCGAACTCTTTGACTCCTAAACTACAGGAGATAACTCGGGATGAAATCAATCATCTTGACGGTCGACCGAAGAAAAATGCCTCATCCTATGAAGATGGTATGAAAACCGCTTTTAGCGAAGGACGAAGGGTGGTCACAGAAGACGGTATTGGGTGCATAATTTTCGCCCATAAGACAACCGAAGGTTGGGAGGCGCTCTTAGCTGGTATCATCGAAGGAGGTTGGGTTGTTACAGCATCATGGCCAATTGCTACAGAGATGAGCTCAAGAATGCGTGCTCGGGAATCGGCGGCACTTGCGACCAGCGTGCACCTCATTTGCCGTGCGCGTACACAGGACGCGCCAATAGGTGATTGGATCGAAGTGCACCGAGAGCTCCCTAAACGTGTTGCAGAATGGATCGAGAGACTTCAGGGCGAAGGGATTCGAGGTGCGGACCTTGTTTTTGCGTGCATCGGGCCGGCGTTGGAAATCTTTAGCAGATACTCGAAGGTGGTTGATGCTCAAGATCGGCAGATTCCTTTGGGCGGAGAGCCGGAAGCAACTGAGCCTTATAAAAGAGGATATCTGGCTTACGTTTGGGAAGCCGTGGGCCGCGCTGCGTTGGAGCAAGTTCTTGGAACGGCTGAGGCAGGAGCACGAAATGGCGCGGCCCTGTCTGCCGTGCCGAGCACGGCACAGGCAGGGGGAGCGTTGGAAGAGGATGCACGATTGACGGCGCTTTTCTTGTGGACGTTGCAAAGCACAAACGGGCAGGAGGCGGAAGGCGTGAGGCGTGAGGCGCGAGAAGAGTTTTCAGAAGAAGACGAGGGCGAAAAGGAAGAAGAGACAACGGCCAAGGGTAAAAAGAAAAAAGGGCTAACGCTTGTATTTGATGTCGTTCGGCGTTTTGCGCAGCCATTAGGGATTCATCTCGATAATTGGGAAGATCGGATTATTGAGACGGAGAAAGGAATCGTTCGGTTACTGCCTGTTGCAGAGCGTGGAGCACAGCTTTTCGGCGATGACGGGGCAGACATGGTCGCTGACTGGCTGGAGCGGGAGCCGACGGGCGCGCTTCAAATGACGCTCTTTCCTGATCGAGGCGAAGCCGCGCCCAAAGTAAAAGGTAAAAAGGCAAAAGGAAAAAGAGGGACTGATAAGGCAGTAAGCACGAAGCAGGAGGCAACCACCTTGGACCGAGTACACGCGGCGATGCTGCTCCAGTCGAGCGGGCGGGCGAATGCTTTGAGAGCCTTGCTGAAGGCTGAGCAGGATCGCGGCCCGGATTTTCTGCGTTTGGCCAATGCCCTGTCCGCATTGTATCCTAAGCAGAGCGAAGAGAAGCGGTGTTAGACGCCATGTTGCTGGCAGTACGAAGGTAAGCAAATAGGAGGAAGCGAAACATGTTTGACCGAATCACTTTTGACCCCCAAATCATGGGAGGACGCGCGTGTATCCGTGGGATGCGCATACCGGTTTCTGTGATTGTTGGTCAAATTGCTCATGGGGCGACATTCGACGAGATCCTTGAAGGCTATCCCGACCTGGAAAAAGAAGACATCCAACAGGCGGTCGAGTACGCGGCGTGGCTGACTCAGGAAGAGATCCACTTCCGTTAGGAATCGGTAGGTGCGATTTTTAGCCGACATGTGCATGGACGTGCGGCTCGCGACCTGGTTGAACGCGCAAGGGCACGAGGCCACGCACCTGCGGGACGAAGGGCTTCAGCGAATGGTGAACGGCGGGATCTTTGAAAAGGCAATCGCTGAGTCCCGCGTAGTTGTGACATTTGACCTCGATTTCGGCGAGATCGTCGCCTTTACTAAAGGACGCAAGACCGGAGTCATTTTATTCCGCCTGCGAAATACTCGAACCTCTTTTGCAATTCAGCGCCTCTCCGACGTGATTTCCGAATGCGCGGATGCTTTGGCAAGGGGCGCTATTGTGATTGTAGAAGAGAGCCGGCATCGGGTCAGAGAGTTTCCATAGAGCGTCTCTGAAGATCAATGCGCGGAAGAGTAAGGCACCGCGGAGACGCGGAAGACACAGAGGAAAAGGTAAATTTCAAATTTGAAGCGGTTATTCCAAAAACGTAAGAGATTGAATCATGGGTGCCAAACGGTCTTCAAAAGACATTGCTGAGGCTAAGCTGGCCAAGCTGAAGGCCAAGCATTTCACGCCCGAGGGTCGAAAGGAACGTATTGCGAAAGCTCTTCAAATCCTGGAGGCGCCTACGGCTAGTTTCTCTCTTGATCGCGAAACCTGGAAGTGGATAGCCGAGGACGCGGACCTCGAAGATCTCTGACGTGGCCGTAGATCCTTATGCCCAAGTGAAACCTACTGACATTTGGACCACTGTGACAGTCACTGATCGAATTGAGATTAATCCCAAAGTAATGTTGGGGAAGCCGGTCATACGGGGAACCCGAATACCAGTCGAGCTGATCCTTCGGAAGCTCGGCAACGGGGCAACCCAGGGCGATCTCCTTGAAGCATATCCACGACTTACGCGGAAGGATATTAACGCGGCTATCGGCTATGCCGCGGATATGCTGGCTCACGAAGACACGATCCTACTCAAGCCACGGAGAAAGCGCTCAAAGCGATAAGAAAGACCTGAACTATGGACCCTTGGTACCGAGTTGTTACACCCAGAAAGGAAGTCAGGGAAGGGCGATCCTTCAATCCTGACGAGTTCGCTATCGCGCTTGAGCAGGTTGTGGCGGGGACGGCGCCTGAAGACTACACAAAACCGGAACAGTTTTTTTCCCGCACGTGCTTTACGCGGGCGCTCAAAGATCACGCGGGGATGGTTCTCAAGCGTTTGGCGGGGAAAACCGAGAACACAGCTCCCGTCCTTACATTGATCACCCAGTTCGGTGGCGGCAAGACTCACACTCTGACAGCACTCTACCATTTGGCCAACAACCCGAAAGCATCAGCCAGCAATGCAGGCGTCTCCGAACTGATAAAGCAAGCTGATCTTGCCGAATTGCCTAAAGCAAAAGTGGCAGTCTTCGTGGGTAACGCCTGGGATCCTCAAGCCGGGAAGGAGACCCCGTGGATCGATGTCGCGCGGCAGCTCGCCGGCGACAAAGGAGTTGAGCTGCTAGGTAGCGCCGCAAAGTCCACGCCCCCTGGGACCGAAGCTATGGGGCGGCTCTTCGAAGCAGCCGGAGATTCCGTCCTGATTCTCTTCGACGAAGTTCTTAATTTTCTCAATCGACACCGTCCCATGGC
>JBOHVR010000610.1:0-3723 GCA_050735755.1 Binatia bacterium | reverse complement strand
CGCCTATTTTCTCCCGACTCTGCCGGTGGCGCTGGGGTGGATTTTGCTCTTGGATCCAAAATTCGGACTGGTGAATCAGTCGGTGATGAAGCTCACCGGAATGCAACAGCCGCCGTTCGACATCTATTCTTACTGGGGAATTGTCTGGGTGCATCTCATGACGCACGGCATTGCCATCAAGGTAATGCTGCTCACTCCCGCTTTCCGTAATCTCGACGCGGCTTTGGAAGAATCCTCGCGCGTGGCCGGCGCCGGGCCTCTGCGGACCCTGAGGCGCATCATCGTGCCGATCATGATGCCGGCGATACTGGTGGCCACGATTCTCGGGCTTATTCGCTCGCTGGAAGCGTTTGAGATCGAGCTCATTCTCGGCGTGCCCATCGGGCTCCACGTATTCTCAACCAAGATCTATAGCTTCATGACTATCGAGCCGCCGCAATTTCCACCGGCCACAGCTCTCGGGAGTTTGTTCTTGGTGATCCTCCTTTTGCTGGTTGCGCTTCAGCGCCTGTGCCTGCGCGGCCGCGCGTTCACCACGGTCACGGGCCGTGGTTTCAGCACCCGGCCTCTGCCGTTGGGCGGTTGGAGAATTCCTATCTTTCTCATCGTCCTCACCATCGCGATGACCGTCACGGTTGTGCCGACTTTTTTCCTTATTGTCGGAACCTTCATGAAGCTGTTCGGCTACTTCAACATCGCGAGCCCCTGGACGCTCGACAACTGGAGGAATGTAGTCCAGGATCCGATCCTCACGCGTTCCTTCAAAAATACCATCGTCCTCGGCCTGTCGACTGCAGCGGTAGGAGTGCTGTTAAGCTCTCTGACCGCGTACATCATCGCGAAATCGCGCTACGCAGGGCGCGCATGGTTGGATCTCGTCTCCTGGATTCCCTGGTCGATTCCCGGCATCTTGCTCGGCATGTCACTGATCTGGACATTTCTTTTGATCAACAAAATCGTCCCTTTCTACGGCACCATGTATGCGCTCGTTGTCGCCATGGTGATCAGCGGGCTGCCGCTCAGCGTTCAAGTTATCAAGAGCTTTCTCGTGCAATTGAGCGACGAGCTCGAGGAAGCGTCCCGCGTTGCGGGCGCGTCCTGGTTCGCCACTTACCGGCGCATCCTCCTGCCGCTCCTCTTGCCCTGCTTGATCGTAGTGGGCCTGCTGGAATTCATCTCGGCGGCGCACAACATCAGCACCGTCGTCCTGCTGGCGACGGGCCAAACGCGAACTCTCTCGTTATTGATGTTGGATTTTACCGCCGGCGCTGAGCTGGAGCGCGCTACCGTCGTAGCGGTGATGATTGTGATGCTGGTGGTCGCCGCAGGATTGGTCGCTCGTGGCCTCGGCGGCCGCTTTGGGATTCGCAGCTAGCGGCTCATCACCAGAGCGACCTTATGTAGCCGCCGTCAACCTGGATGGTTGAGCCGGTGATGTAGCTTGCGCATTCGGATGCCAAAAAGACCACCGCGTTGGCAAATTCCTCCGGTCGCCCATAGCGCGCGAGCGGTATGTCGCGGTAGCTGTCCCGTCGCACTTCCTCCAAGCTCGTTCCCCTCCTCTTCGACGTCGCTGCATCAACTTCGTCGAGCCGTTCGGTCTGAATTCTTCCCGGGCAGACGTTGTTGACCAAGATTCCATATGGAGCCACCTCCCGCGACAGGGTTTTTGCGGCCCCCGCCATGGCCGCCCTGGCGGCATTAGACTGAATCAGGCCATCGATGGGTTGCTTCACGCCAGATGATAGAATGTTGATGATACGGCCCCATTTCTGCGCCTTCATCGAAGGTAAAACGAGTTGAATGAGGCGCAACCCGGAAAGAAAGTTCAAATTCAGAGATCTCTCCCAGTCTTCCCTCCTTGAGTCTTCGAAAGACTTCGGCGGCGGCCCTCCGGCATTGTTCAAGAGAATATCGACTCGGCTAAATTTTTTGATCGCGCCTTCTACCACCTTCTCCACGTCTTGGACATTTGTCAAATCGGCAACGATCGGTAAGGCCGGCACTTTATATTGTTCTGCGATGGATCGCGCCGCCTCCCTTAGACTCTCCCTCCCGCGCGCGCAGATAACCACGCTCGCACCCTCACGGGCTAGCCCCGCTGCAACGGCCTTTCCCAATCCCTTGCTCGCTCCTGCCACGATCGCGACGCGCCCGTTTAAACCGAGATCCATTTGTTCCTCCACTGTTTCGGCGGCGCACTTCCGGAGCCGTCGAGCAGTTGTCAACACAGGTTTCTGATGATACGGAATCTCAGTTATGGCTACAATGATATCCCCTAAGGATTTAAGAGCGCTCATAGAGAATGAACAAACCTATGCCTTGTTCGATGTCCGGGAGGTAGGTGAGTACAACGTTCGCCATATCGCTTCTGCCACGCCGCTGCCCCGCAGCGAGATCGAGTTCCGCATCGCCGGTTTGGTGACGGCTCCATCTACGCTCGTGGTGCTCTATGACGACTCGAGCGGGCGCGCTGAACTTGCCGCCAATACCCTGCAATCGTCGGGTTACGAACTCGTTCATGTCCTGCGCGGCGGGGCTGCGGGCTGGGCTGCCGGCGGTTATGCAACCGCATCCGGCGTGAATGTTCCGAGCAAAGAGTTCGGCGAAAGGATACACGTTGAATCTCATGTGCCCGAGCTGACTCCGGAGGAACTTCACGCCCGCAAAGAGCGGGGCGAGCGTATGCTGATATGGGATGTGCGCACTCCGGAAGAATACAGCCGCTTCTCGATTCCCGGATCTTGCAACGTTCCGGGCGGCGATCTCATTGAGCAGGCCTATGCGATTGCCGAGGATCCGAATACCCCTGTGGTCATCCATTGTGCCGGGCGCACCCGGAGCATTATCGGTACTCAAAGCCTTCTTCGCTTGGGGCTGCGGAACGTTCTCGCCCTGAAAAATGGCACGATGGGGTGGCAATTGGCTGGGTTCGACTTGGAGCAGCGCCCCAATCGTCGGGCGCCTGATCCTTCCCCACAGGGAAAAAGCCACGCTGAATCGCTCGCGGCTCGTATCGTACAACAGGAAGGAATCCCGCTGGTATGCGCCGAAGATCTCGATTCCACAATCCGGGACCGTACCCAAAGCCCGTTCTATCTGTTCGACGTGCGCTCTCGGGAAGAGTACCGCGCGGGGCATATTCCAAATTCCCGCTGGGTGCCGGGCGGACAGGCGGTCCAGCGGGCAGATGACTTTGTCGCGGTGCGCACCGGCACCATCGTCTTCGCATGTGACAGCGGGGCGCGGTCGGTCATGACAGCTTATTGGTATAAAAAAATGGGCTTCAAGAATATTTTCGTGCTGCAGGGGGGCATACGCTCCTGGTCAGAGAGTGGACGGCAACTGGAACAGGGCACTCCCTGCGAGCCGCCCCCCGCCGTCAAACAGGCACAAGACGTCGTGCGCTGGATTTCCGGTCAGGAGCTCGCCGCCACAGTATCCGACGCTTTGATCCTAGATGTAGGAAAAAGCTCCGACTACGAGCGCGGCCATATTCCCGGCGCGCGATGGCTATCACGAGGTTGGCTCGAGGTGAAGATGCCCGAGCTGTTCCCTGATCATGGGCAACTCATTGTTGTAACTTGTCCCGACGGGCAACGATCAACGTTGGCGGGGAAATCACTCCAAGACTTGCGTTACAAAAGTGTCTTCGTTCTAAAAGGCGGGACCGGAAACTGGCTGCGTGAAGCGCGGCCCACCGGGACCGGACTGGCGGGCGCG
>JBOHVR010000609.1:0-7759 GCA_050735755.1 Binatia bacterium | reverse complement strand
GATGAAAACCATCTCCCAGGAGCTTGGGGAATTCGCCAGCCGGGTAACATTAGACAGTCTATCGCCACAGGTGGTCTCGAAGGCTAAAGCCTGCGTGCTCTATGGTCTTAGCATCGCGATGGCGGCGCATGGTTCGCGCCAAGCGCAGATCGCTGAAGCTGCGATCACCGAATCGGAAACCGTCGCGGACGGGGGCAGCACGACGATCATGAGCGGCAAGAAGAGCACGCCGGGCGCGGCGGCATTTGCCAATGGTGTTCTGTTTCAGAGCAGGGGACAAAGCGACGCCTACGGAACGATGGCTCACTTTGGTCCCGCCGTTATTCCTGCGGTCCTGGCTCTCGCGGAGCAAGGCAATTTTTCCGGCGCGGACATCGTGCCGGCTCTAGTTGCGGGCTATGAGATCGCCGGCGCTCTAGCCAAAGATCACATCCGGCTCACGGTGGAACGGGGTTGGCGCGGGAGCCCCACCTACGACGTTCTCGGCGCCGCCGCGGCATCGGCGCGGCTCCTGCGGCTTGATCCCGAGCAGACAACCAACGCGTTGGGTTTTGCCGCTTGCTTCACGTTCGGCAACGTCGAATGCAATATCGCGCGCACCATGGAAACTCAATTTGAGCTTGGACTCTCAGCGCGCAATGGACTGGTTTCCTGTGCGCTTGCCAAGCACCAGGGACGCGCGGCACCGACATCGATTGAGGGGAAAGCGGGTTTTCTTAACCTCTTCGCCGGCACGACGGAGTTCGCGCGGAAAATCACAGCGGAGCTGGGAAAGCAATTCGAGATTCTCAGAGTAACTTTCAAGCGTTACCCGACGAGCATGATCGCCCAGTCTCCGACTTATCTGGCCGCGAGCTTGGCCAGGGAAGAACGGGTCGATCCGGGTACGATCGAGGCGATTGTCATCGAGCTGGACCCTTTCGAAGCGGAATATCCGGGACCAGGCCGGCGGCAACACGAGGAGTTGTGGGATCGCGGGAGCGGCACCGCGCAAGGGGTGGCCG
Organism: Binatia bacterium; assembly: GCA_050735755.1. GTDB lineage: Bacteria > Desulfobacterota > Binatia > UBA9968 > UBA9968 > DATMAM01. Next base: position 6,755 of record JBOHVR010000609.1, on the reverse strand, counting down.
CTGCTCTGGTTCACGGCCAGGCGAGCCGGAGTCTTCTCCGCGAGCGCAACGATGCGAAGATCAATCGTTTGCTTGAGAAGATGACTATCAAGGGGAGCGAGGACGTGAAGCCGCAGTGCGCTAAGGTGACGGTGAAAACCGCCGAGCGGCGCTATTTTAAGGAAATAAAAGACGGTAGCCGCAACCATTATTTCAGTTTCGAGGATACGGTTCAGCTCGTGCGAGATCTGCAGCCGGAAATGCGAATTTCGGCAACCACATTAGAGAAGATCATTGAGATCGCTCATGGATTGGAAACCGTTAGAAGCGTTCGGCCTTTAATGAGTCTTGTAACTGAGCGATCGGCGTAACCGGGAGAACACATCGTGCATAGAAAAATAACCCTCGCTGCGTTTGCTATCTTGTTGACAACGTCATTCCGTCTCGAGGCGGCTCAAGCTCCTAAACAGGAACTCTCGAAAACCGAGCAGGTTCTTGCAGAGGTCATGAAGCTTCCCGCCAAGGATCGCATCCCCAAGCTTGTCGAGGGCGCGCGCAAGGAAGGCATCATGGTTTTTTACGCGCCTGACCGGGAGCAACTCACGAATCTAAGAATACAATTTTTTAAAGAGATCCATCCCGGCGTGATTCAGAAGTTTCAGAGCCCGCGCGTTCTACCCGATATTATGATCGACCGCGTTTTGACCGAGGAGCGAGCGGGAAAGCACCAGGCCGATGTCTTGTGGTTGCAGTTTCACCAGGTGTCCGTTTTCCAGCGCGAAGGCCTGCTCGCCAGGTATGTCGCTGCCGAGGATTCAGCTATTCCTAGTGAGCTCAAGGTACCCGGACAGTGGCGCTCCTTGGGAAATCGGCTGTTTACCATCATGTATAATACGAAGCTCGTTGCAGACAAAGACGCGCCGAAAAGCTGGGAAGACCTCATTGATCCAAAGTGGAAGGGCAAACTGATGATCGACGATTCCGCCTACAATTGGTTCGTCGGGATGCTGGATTTTATGGGCCAGGAGAAAGGATTGGAGTACATGAAAAAGTTGGTCCGGAACGGCTTGCAGACCCAGCAGGGGCGCTCCAATGTCGAGAATCTGGTTGCGGCCGGAGAGGTTCCGATCATGCTGGCCAATAGCGGAACTTCGACGGCCGATCGAATAGCAAAAGGAGAGCCGGTCGCATTTGTAAAGGACCCGCACCCCCCGCTCGCCTACGGAGAAGGGCTTTCGATCATGCGCAACGCGCCGCACCCGTATGCCGCGGCCTTGTTCATCGAGACGGTGTTGACGGAGCGGTGGCAGCGCAGGGCGACGGAAAAGATTAAGATCCGGCCAGCGCGTCCGGGAATTCCGGATCCGTTGATTGACGCCAACATCAAACCGCATTTTGTGAATCCGTCGAAGTGGCCGCCCGAGCGCTACGAGCAGGCGCAGCGCGATTATGTCCGCATTATTGTCAGAAAAGATTTCTAGCGATTATCCTTAAACTCGATTAGGGAATTTGAATAACGCCTCAAGCAAAAGAGAAACGTTCAGTTGGATCGCCGCTGATGCGGCGGTCAAGTCGATGCGGCGCACGCTGGAACCGCTGCTGAACGGCAAGTCGCTTGCTCTTTTGGCTTTCTCCTGTCTTCTCATCTATCTCGTTATCGTGCCGCTGGTCGTCCTGGTTTTTGGCAGCTTCAAATCGGTCGCGCCGGGGACGCCGGGCTATTTCAGCTTCGATCTCACGCTGGAGAACTACATTCGCGCCTTCGGCAGCCGATATTTGCCCCGGGCCACGATGAATACCGCGATCTTCGCGTTGGGGTCATCTTCAATCGCCTTCGTTCTGGGCGCGTTTCTTGCGTGGGTTACGGAGCGCACCAACAGTCCGTTTCGTTCGTTGCTGTATGTGATGGCAATTAGCCGGGTCATTCTCCCGGGTGTTCTGGTGACGTTCTCCTGGATCGTACTGTTGAGCCCTCAGATTGGGATTTTGAATCGTTTGCTGATGGCCGGTCTTGGACTGACGCAAGCCCCTTTCAATATCTATTCTATGGCGGGACTCATCTGGGTAGAAGGAATCGATCTGACGCCGCTGGCGTTTTTATTGATGGCAAGTGCGTTTCGGTCTATGGACCCTTCCCTGGAGGAGGCAGCGTCGGTCGCGGGTTCAGGTCCGTTAGAGGTTTTGCGCCGTGTCACTCTGCCAATGATGAAGCCGGCGCTGCTGTCGGCGCTCGTATTGCTGCTTGTACGCGGCGTTGAGAGTTTCGAAACGCCGGCGCTGATCGGACTCAGGGCAAACATTTTTGTCTACACCACGGAAATTTGGCTCAACTCCGCGCGCGCCCCGACTGACTACGGGCTCGCGGGAGCTTACTCGATGGTTCTCATCCTCATATCGGCCGCACTCATCGTGGTTTACCTGCGGCTGACTGCCCACGGCGAGAAGTTTATGACCATTACGGGAAAAGGCTATCGGCCGAGACGCGTTGATTTGGGGAGATGGCGGTTTCTCACGGCTGCCTTATCGCTGCTGATTCTTTTTCTGGTTTTTATCCTTCCTATGCTGACGGTGACCTGGATGTCGCTGGTTCCAAGCCATCTCGCTTCTTCGCTAGAAGGCTTTAGCAGAATCAGCTTTAAGGCGTATTCGGATGCATGGGAGTTTCCTCTCACGCTTCAGGGGCTTCAGAACAGCATGTTCCTTGGAGTCGCCAGCGCTTCCGGCGTGACCTTCCTCACGGCGGTCATTGCGTACATTGTCGTGAAAACCAAGATTCGCGGGCGCGGTGTTCTGGATTTCCTTGCTTTTGTTCCGTACATTGTCCCGGGTCTTATCTTCGGGCTCAGCATTCTATGGTTCTATCTCAATGTGATGCCAGCCCTGTACGGTACCCTGACCATTCTTCTCTTGGCCTATCTGGGAAAATATCTTCCTGTGGCGATGCGAATCAACGTGGCATGCATGACGCAGATTCACTCCGATCTGGAAGAGGCGGCGGCGACTTGCCAATCCTCGTGGGGGAGAAGCTTTGTCAAAATCACGTTGCCGCTGGTCCGCCCGGGCCTGGTTGCCGCCTGGATTTGGGTGTTTACCCATTCTTTCAGAGAGATACCGACGGCTATGATCCTGGCCTATCCAGGCACGGAACCGGTCGGCGTCGTCATGTTCAAGTACTGGGAGGACAGCACGTATCAACGTCTCGCCGCCTTTGGAGTCATGTTGTTTGTTGTCCTCCTCGTTAGCTCGCTCATTGCCTTGCGAGTGGGAAAACGTTTTGGCATCCGCGATGCCTAGCTGTCCTCGGGTGAATTAAACAAAGTAGAAGCTGATTATGGATTTGGGAATACGCGACAAGGTTGCGATCGTTACGGGTGGCAGCCAGGGAATCGGCAAAGCGATTGCGCGCTCACTCGCGGCCGAGCGGGTGAAGGTGGTCATCTGTGCGCGCGGAATGGAAGAACTACAAAAGGTGGCCTCCGAAATGGAGAGCGAGACAAACACGCCGGTTCTTTCCGTGCAAGCCGATGTGACCCGGCCGGAAAATATCAGGCAACTCGTCGCTAAGACTCTGGATGTTTTTGGCAGCGTCGACATTCTTGTGAACAACGCGGGCAGCTCGCATTCGTCTTCTTTTTCCGAGCTCACGGACGAAGACTGGTTGAACCATCTTAATGTGAAACTTTTGGGCTACGTCAGGTGCGCGCGGGAAGTCATGTCACATATGAAACAAAAGCGCTGGGGGCGCATTATCAATATCGGAGGCCAGGCCGCGCGTGGAGTCGGAGGGTTCTCTTCAGGGGCCGCGAATTCGGCTGTCGTAAACTTCACGAAGAAGCTTTCCGACGAACTGGCCCCGCATGGAATCACGGTGAACGCGCTTCATCCGGGACCGACGCGGACGCAAAGACGGATCGAAGCCGCTCAGCGTATCGCGGTAAAAAAAGGTATTAGTGTCGAGGCGGCGCAAAGGGAGCAGGTGAAACCAATCCCTATCGGCCGCCTGATCGAGCCCGAGGATGTCGCCTATGCGGTTTTATATCTGGTATCGGAAAAAGCGGCTGCCGTTACCGGCCAGGTATTGGGTGTGGATGGAGGCTCGACGCGGGGAATCTACTACTGACGTCTAATACCATGCCCGCCCCCTAGCGTGAAACCACAATCGGACAGTTGCTAGTAAATGTCTCGGTTCCGCGACGAACGCCGTACCGAAATGCTTTGGTGAATTTCTTTCTCTTGATATCTCATATGTTTCGTTGCTGCGGCACGTAAATTGCGCTTCTCATGGGCAAGTCTGCAGAACGGCGAGATCGTCTGTAGGACAAGCCAACAAACAAAAAAGGAGGTGCACTATTGGTCCGTGATGCGATGTCAATGTTGCCGGCAAGGCGCGCGGAGACTGTATTAATTAGTCCGGAGCAGATCGACCGCGCATGAAGGCTACAAAGATTGTAAAGATCGCCGGGAGAGAAGTTGAGCTTTCGAATCTTGAAAAGCTCATGTACCCGGATGCTGGATTCACCAAAGCTAACGTCATCGATTACTACCGCAAGGTGTCGCGATACATTCTACCCCACCTCAAGAACCGCCCGATTACGATGAAGCGATTTCCCAATGGCGTTAAAGGCGAGTTCTTCTACGAAAAAAATGCGCCTTCGTTCACTCCGAGCTGGATCAGGACCTTTCGGGTTCCGCACAGCGGCGGCGAATCCGCTATCCGTTACATTTTGATCAATGACCTGCCGACGCTCGTCTGGTCGGCCAACATGGCCAACCTGGAGATCCATCCGTTTTTGGCCAAAGCGCCTCATATCAATGTCCCGACGATGGTCGTTTTCGACCTCGATCCCGGAGAAGGGGCGGACATCGTGAAGTCCTGCGAGGCGGCTCTTCTCGTCAAAGATTTGCTGGATCGCTTGAATCTGGAGAGCTTTGTTAAGGTCTCGGGCTCGAAAGGAATCCATTTGCACGTGCCGTTGAATACCCGGGTCACTTACGAAATGACTCAAGGTTTTGCGCACAGCATCGCGCAACTGCTTGAGACGGAGCGCCCGGATCTCATCGTGTCGAAGATGTCCAAAGTTAAACGCAAAGGAAAAGTCTTTGTTGATTGGAGTCAGAATTCGGAGCACAAATCAACCGTTGCGGTTTATTCGCTGCGAGCAAAAAAAGAACGGCCTCATGTAGCCATGCCCGTGCGCTGGGACGAGCTTAAAAAGGCTGCGCAGAAGGGTGACGCTTCGCTTCTGTTTTTCGAACCCGAAGCGGCATTGAAGAGAGTGAAAAAAATGGGTGACCTCTTTGCGCCATTGTTGAAGCTCAAACAGAGCTTGCCCAAGCCGTTCCTTGAACTGCAAAGTGACGCGCCCACCAAGAACGGTCCGGCGAAAGCTCTGGCGAAGTATCGGCAAAAAAGAGATTTCACAAAGACGCCAGAGCCATCCCCTGTCATTCTACGGCCGAGCCGCCAAGGAGGGCAGCGACTCTTTGTGATACAAAAGCACGCAGCGAGTCATCTTCACTATGACTTGCGTCTGGAGATGCAGGGCGTGTTGAAGTCTTGGGCGGTCCCCAAGGGGCCTCCTTACGTCGTAAAGGAAACGCGGCTTGCGATGGCGACTGAAGATCACCCCATGGAATACGCCCGCTTCGAAGGAACGATTCCGAAGGGGGAATACGGCGGCGGTACGGTGATGGTTTGGGACATTGGGACCTATGAACTGATGGAGGGGAACTACTGGAACGGCAAACTCCATATCTTCCTCAGCGGAAAAAAACTCAAGGGGGAATGGGTTCTCGTCAAAGCGCAAAACCGAAACGGCAAAGATAACAGTTGGTTCTGGATCAAGGCCGGAGCCGGAACGGAACGACTGACCGGGAAAAAGGAAAACTCATCGGCTTTGAGCGGCCGCTCGTTAGAAGAAATAGCGCAAGCCGGCGATGCCGTTTGGCATAGCAACAGAGGCGCCGGCCGGCAAGCGGAACCTGCCAGCACAGAATTCGATCTCGAATCCTTACCGCAGGCCCGCATAGGCTTCATGGAACCCATGCTGGCTAAGCCGGTCCATAAGCTGCCGGAAGATACCATCCGGTGGATCTATGAAATCAAACTCGACGGTTACCGCTGCCTCGGACTGAGAGATGCCAAAGGGGCGAAATTGTATTCTCAAAAGAAAAAAATTCTTAACGCGCGCTTCCCTGAAGTCGCTCGGGCGCTGAAAGCCGTGGATCCAGGAACGCTGATCGACGGGGAAATTGTGGCGCTCGACGAGTCCGGCAAGCCGTCCGTTAAGATGCTCCGGAGTCATCAGGCCATCAGTGATCAAGTTTATTTTTATGCCTTTGATCTCTTGGTTTACCGGCAGAAAAGCCTGCTGAAGGTTCCTTTGGAAGCGAGGCGGAAGCTGCTCAAGGCTACGATTGGATCATTTCCGGATAGGATCCGATTTTCGGAAGCTTTCGCGAGCACGCCAAGGCAAATCATTCGCGCCGCACGAGAGTTCGGCCTGGAAAGCATTATTGCCAAAAGGAAGGATTCGTTTTACCGACCCGGCGAGCGGAGCGCGGCCTGGTTGAAATACGGGATCAAGCAAAGTTAGGAATTTGTTGGCGGAGGCTATACTCCTGAACGATCCGTCGGCACGGTAAAGACGCAGGGTCGTCTTGACCATTCAGCCAACGAACAAGGCTAGAAAGGTGAGTCATTCGCGTTGGATAAGGTTTGATGAGGCTACCGTCACAAAATTGGTGAGCCGTTTCATTCTGTCGACCCTCTTGAG
>JBOHVR010000608.1:0-2621 GCA_050735755.1 Binatia bacterium | reverse complement strand
TCCTACCTAACAGGGTGACAGATTCGCTAAGCAGTTTTGGGGTGACATTTTCGCTAAGCTACCACACGGGGTCAGCTGCGCCCTTGACTACCCACTGGTTCAGGGAGTAAGCGAAAGCTACTATGTTGCCGCGGCCGGCGAGCGATTTTTAGTTTGGTTGCCTTAGAAATCGGTTTCATTAAAATCTCCACAAGGATCTCCAGGAGGTGCCAAGATGATTGCCGCGCGCCTATTAGTGTTTTTCTTTCTGGTTGCTACCGGCATGGTTGTCGGACGCTCGTTGCCTCGGAGCGAAGCGGCGGAGTCGTGGCAGGCTGAGTGGGAAAAAACCGTCAAGGCCGCCGAAGAAGAGGGGCAAGTCACGGTTTACATTTCCGGCTACGGGAAAGTGATCGACTCAGGGGAGTTTCAAAAAGCCTATCCCAAAATCAAAGTGGTCAGCGTCACTGGGTCGGGCACACAGCTCAGCAAGCGTATTGCGGCGGAAAGGCGGGCGGAGAAATTTCTTGCCGATGTCTACAACGGCGGCGGCAATTCGCTTTATCAGGTGCTCTTCTTGAACAAGATTCTGGATCCCATCAGGCCCGCCCTGATCTTGCCGGAAGTCCTCGACACATCCAAATGGTGGGAACACAAACACAAGTACGTTGACAAGGAAGGCGAGTATATTTTCGTGTATGAAGGCAACGTTTCGGGGGGCGGTAACCCGGCTTTCAACACCCAACAGATAAAACCCGGCGACTTCAAATCCTACTGGGACTTTCTCAATTCGAAGCTCAAAGGAAAGATCGTGTCCTTGGACCTGCGCAAAGTGCGCGGTGCCGGCGGTTCTTGGGCATTCATTTACTACCATCCCGAGCTTGGAGAGAAGTTTATTCGGCGGCTTTACGGCGAGATGGATGTGACGATGGTCGGCGACTTGCGGCAGGCTGTGGATTGGCTGGCCAACGGCAAAGTCGCTTTGTGTCTGCCCTGCCAAAGCTCGACGGTGGTGAAGGCGAAGAACCAGGGGCTTCCTGTTTCGGCTTTTCCGCCTTATCACTTCAAGGAAGGCATCAATATCTCCTCGGCCTTCGGCCAACTGGCGCTGATCAATCGCGCGCCCCATCCAAACGCCGCTAAGGTCTTCATCAATTGGTATTTGTCGCGGGCGGGTCAGACCGCATTCCAGAAGATTATGAGCATTCCCGGGGATGCTAAAAACTCGCGGCGTATCGACGTGCCCAAAGATCACATTCCCCCCGAAGAGCGGCGGAGAGACGGCCTGGGCTATTTCGACACCGATGCGCCCGGCTCCAAGGATCTCAGGCCGTTGGGCAAGCTTTTGAGCGAGGTCATCGGAGAGCAAAAGTAGCGGTGTCATCGGGGGGAACTCGCGGGTCGCCGATTAGCAGGCAGGTCAAGAGGCACAGACGTTCCTGTGAGAATTTTTTTATTCTTTTTTTCAACCCTCGCGGAATGTGTGATCCCTGATTGACGCCCCCTGTTTTCCATTGGTCGGTGTCGGACTCCTGGTCTGTACCAGTCTCCGCCTGAGGCGGATCAGCCTCGGGCCGAACGCTCACGGATCACTACGGCCGAGTTTGGCTGCATAGCTGTGTTTTGATGCGGCTGTATACGGCGCAGGGTTAGCAGGAGTGACCTTCAACAGCCGGCGGTACGGAACCTAGAAGACGGGTGCAACAAACAGGTAAAGCCCGTTTTTCTGACCCGGTACGTTCTATTCTTTCCAGGGCTCCGGGGAACTCGACCACAACGAAAGACGAGCCTTCGGCTTTCGCGCCCGCTAATAACCCCATTTTTCTGCTGTGGCGCTAACCCGCTGGTACTCGGCCTCGAGCTCTTTTCGCGCTCTCAGTTCCTGAAAAGCTTCTTCGACGAGGTCCTGCGCGCAGACCTCTTTGACAGAGGGGACGTTGTAATCAAGACCGCCAATCTTCTCCTCGTCCTCTAACATTTGTTCCAACCCCGTTGCCTTACCCTCAATGGGAAAGGGCATTACCTCCAGATCACGTGGCGCACGCCACGTGGATCTCTCCCGTTCTTCTGGATCCGCACTCCCTATTAGCAGCCGTTTGTGGAGGCGACAGAGATACTCAAAGTTCTTCGGCATATCGCGGCAGAACCAATAGGACCGTATCAACGCTTTGAGAAAGCTCTTGACCAAATCGGGCCGCTCCTCAAGGATTCGCCCTGTAGCGGCGATGATCCGTTCGGGACGACCGTTAGGATATTGATCTGCAGGCCTGACAAGGATGTTGAACCCCTCCTTTTTGAGATCTTCCGCGTCCCAGGACGACAGCGGGGCGCACTCCACTTTACCGCCCCGCAGCGCGTCCAAATGCCGTTCCCTGGAGGGTCCGATCCTCACCCACTCCACGTCGCGCTCGAGGTCCAGTCCCGCCTTACGCAGCTGAATCTGCAGCGCCCAGTGCCGAATGCTATTATAGTCGCTGATCCCGACTCGCTTGCCCTTCACGTCGCGCAACGATTTGATATGCGGCGCAGCGATAATGACTCCCGGTCTTTGATTTCTCCAGCCCGCGATGATGTAAATGTCCGCGCCGCGCGCGCGCTGGAAAAAGATCGTCCGGGATTGAACGTCCAGCGCGATATCCACC
>JBOHVR010000607.1:0-4976 GCA_050735755.1 Binatia bacterium | reverse complement strand
TCTTTGCGCGGCGGCTCGTCTTGCATGACGTCCAAAGCTGCTCCGGCAATCTCGCTGCGGCTTAGGGATTGATAAAGAGCGGCCTCGTCTACGATGCCGCCGCGCGCCATATTAATCAGATAGGCTGACGGCTTCATCACCGACAGTTCTTTAGCGCCTACCATTCGATTCGTCTCGTTCGTCAGCGGGCAGTGAATCGTCACGAAATCAGACTCCGCCAAGAGTTCATCTAAACTGATCCATTTACCTCCCAAAGCCGTGACGTGCGACTCGGGAATATAAGGATCGTAAACCACAAACGACATCTCGAAGGCGCGCGCTCGTAGGGCGACCCGCGTTCCGATGTTTCCCATCCCGATGATGCCGATCGTCTTGTTTGCCAGTTCCGTCCCGATGTATTTGAGATAATCGCTCCAGCGGTTCTCTTTCACCGCTTTATTGGCATCGATGGTGTGGCGGACTAAGGCGATCATTTGACCGAAGACGAGTTCCGCGACTGACACGGAGTTGCTGGCGGGCATGTTTGTCACCCAGACGCGGTGTTCCTTGGCTGTGTCCAGGTCGACTCGGGATGGGTCAACGCCGACGCCGGTGCGGGCGACGATCTTGAGTCTTCCCTTGCTTTGCACTATGTGCTCTCTGGTGATTTTGTTTTTTCGACTGATGACGGCATCGACCTGAGGCACTTCTCCTTCCCAGCGTTCCGGCTCGACCCAGGGATCCACGACGACGACCTCCACACGGGAGGCCAACCACTCGAGGACATCCGGCTGAAATCTTTCGACTAAGACGCGACCTAGGGACATCGCGACCTCCAGATAATTGATGGGTATCGCTACGCTCAACCCATCCTACTCGAGATTATGCGCCGCGCGTGGGGAAGGCGGGCGGCACAATCTGCTCGACGGACCTGCCGGCCCAGTCACGCTTGGACCAGTTGTCCCATGCGCGCTTTGCCGCTGCATCGGCGCGCGCATACAGCTCGTCTTCGTCGAGACGCGTTGAGCGCCCGCCCGCAATCACGATTTCGCCGTTCACGAGCACCGTATCGACGTCGGCGCCGCTGCCGTATTCGACGAGAGCTGTGACTGGATCGCGCACCGGCCCGTAGCGCGTCGTCCGTAGGTTCACGATGACAATATCGGCCTTCGCGCCCGGCGCAAGTTTCCCCAGATCATCCCTTCCCAGGGCTTTGGCGCCCCAGATTGTTGCCGCATTGAAGACGCGATCCGGCCGCGCGCCATGATATTTTCTATCCACCAGCCGCGAGATGAGCGACGCGTAGCGCATCTCCGCCACGATATCGAGGGGATAGGTGTCCGTTCCTAAAGCGACATTAACGCCGGCGTCGACATAGCGGTCGAAAGACTCGGCGGCGATCGCCATCTTGGCGTATTTGTGCGGGCAGTGACCCACCGAGGCGCCCGAATCGGCGAGAATCTTCAGCTCGTCTCCGAAGGGATAATCCATGCGCGAATGACCGGCGATGAAAACCGTGTGTCCAAGGACGGTGCCGGGGCGCACAATGCCGGTATCCGCGAGGTACTCGATGGCCGGCTTGCGATAATTGTAAAGGATATGCACCAATTCGCGCAGGTTGCCCGCCGCGTGGATGTGGATGCCGACCCCTAATTCTTTTGCTGCCGCCGCCGTTTCTTTCAAAAGCGCGGGTTCGCAAGTTTCCGCTTGGGCAGGGTTCAAAATTCCCTGCAGCCGTCCGTTCTTGGCGCCGTGATAGGTCCGAATAAAATCGGCTGCTCTCTGCAACCCGGGGCGGCCGCCGTCCGCGCGGTCTTCATAGAAATGACGCCCTTCTGCGTCGGTAAAGATGTCCCGGCTGCGATAGGGGGGGCTGAAAAACACGCGCGCGCCGATTTCACCGACGATCTCCACATAATCGGCGAAATCTCCCGGCCCGCTGCCCGGATCGAGGATTGTCGTCGCGCCGTTTTTGAGAGCGCTGAAAAGCGCGTACTTGCGACCGATGGCGACGGCTTCCGCCGCCGGTGGCGCCGCGTTCTGCTTGACCGGCGCGCCGAAGACAAAATAGTTGGCGGAGAGATAATCTTTTTTGCTCACATCCGTAATCAAGTAGTCGCCGACGTTGAGCTGGGAGTGGACATGGAGATTGATAAAGCCCGGGCAGACCAACTTTCCCGACGCGTCAATGACCTGGTCGGCGGGTTTCGTTCGGTCGGTGCCAACGTAGCTGATCGCGTCGCCTTCAATCAGCACGCTGCCGCCGGGAATGATCTCGTGATGTTCGCCCGACCAACCTAGGACAGTTCCGCCATCGATTCTGACTGTCATGACTTGCTCCTTGCTCATCTCACTCTTTTGGATGCTATTACCTTATCTTAAACAATAAAAAAACCAGAGCGGCTAAAGACAAAACGTAAAAGCAAACACGAGCCGTACTTAGATGCGTGCCTGCGCACACTTGGATCCGTCGAATGGATTTAACTCGGTGAGCAACTTTACGTTGACAAGTAGCGCATCGTTGGCTACTTTCGGTTCGATAGTTCACGAACTGCTCTCTATGCCATACATTGAAGTAAAAGTCCGCTGATGGAACTCGCCGTCCGTAAAGGGGCCGACAGGTTCGTTGCACCTGGGGCTTACCGTGACCTTCAGGCGCGCTTAAGGGAGCGATCGGAGGAATTGCAGGAAGTTCCAACGGTTGTCCTATCCGCGTTCGATCGCAACACTCGTCTGCTGCCTTTTGTGCTTTATGACTCGCGTATGTTTCCTGCGGGCGCGGCCGCAATTGCAAGCGCGCTGTACGAGGCGGGTTTCCGCAGCACCCGAGCCGTCTTTCAGCTCTGGAATCCCAACTTTCGCGCCAGCAGAGCAAAAATCGACGGGCGGCCCCTCCAGATGCTCCTGGTGTCCAGCATGCAAATTCACTCGCGGCGAGCCTACGATGCCATTCGCGAGGCTTGGAGCATGGGCAGCGAACGTCCTCTCATCATCGCCGGAGGGCCGAAGGCCGTATATGAGCCTTATGACTTCTGGCCGGTTCCCGGCCAGAATCAACCTCTTGCGCCAGATGTTGTGGTAACGGGTGAATCCTACGTGTTGCTCGAGCTTCTGAACGCCGTGGTTCAGCATCGGGGTCGGGGTGAAACGATGCGCCTTGCCTTCGAGCGTGCGCGGCGCGAAGGAGCACTTGAGTCCATTCCCGGCTTGGTCTACCTGGAACCCGGCGCAACGCTGCGGGCGCCGGTCCTAGTCGATACGGGTTTGCAGCGACTCGTTCAGAACCTCGACGAGCTACCGCGCGCAACGACGGGTCTTACCTTGCTCGAGGCGCCGCATTGGAGCGCCGGCCTTCACGCCAAAGCGGTGCCTGACTCGGAAGTCGGCCGGCATACTATGATTGCGAGCCTATTGGTTACCCAGGGATGCAAGTTCAACTGTCCGTACTGTCCTATTCCGGCGGCAAACCAGAAAAGCTGGCGCTTTCGTAGCCCCGAGTCACTGGTGAACGAGATCCGCACGCTGCGCGAGCGCTTTGGAATCAGATATTTCTTTGGCGCGGACGATAATTTCTTCAATCACCGCGAGACCGTTGTCGACATCCTGACCGCCATGGCGCGGGCCGAAGCGCGCGGCGGACCCTTCAGCAGGCATATCTGGTTCGCCACGGAAGCTACTCAGTTCGACACTTACAAGAACCGCGATCTACTGCCACTGGCCCGTGAAGCGGGGATGCGCGCCATTTGGTTTGGAATCGAAGATTTGACTGCCACCTTGATCAACAAAGGACAGAAACCTGCGGTGACCATCGAGCTGTTTCGTCTCATGCTCGAGCGGAGGATTTCGCCGATGGCCATGATCATGTTCCACAATGGCCAACCGTACTACACTCCGGGATCACTTTACGGTTTGTTCAACCAGATTGAATTCTTGCGCAAAGCCGGCGCGATTTCAGTGCAGGTGACCGCGCACAGTCCTGCTGTCGGGACGCGCGAATATGAAACGACATATTCGACCGGCCGGGTGCTTGCGGGCATCGGCAGGTACAGAATTCCAGAGTGGATGATGGACGGCAATCATATCGTGGTGATCGACAATGAACCGTCATGGAAGCGACAGCTCAAGCTGCTCGGCGGTTATGCCGCATTCTATAATCCTTTCAACCTGGCACGGGCGTTAAGAAAGGACAGAGACGATTTGCGCCGGAAACGCATCGTTTACCAGTTGTTGGGTTTTATGGCGGTGATCTGGACGGCGCTCAAGACTCTCCCCTACGTCGTCCGGCTTATGGTCGGCCGCTTGATGTTTCACAAGGAACCGCCCTCCTTCCAGACCACGGTTCCTGTCCGCAGCCCTGCGACAGCCTTTTTGCGATTTCCAATAGCGGCTTCCGGGACCGGTCGAAAGAAGCCCGAGAAAGCCCCTGCGACCGCTTCGGTGCATTGAGGCGATGCCACTCGTGCGGCGCTACGCGCCATAAGTCGTTGCGTAGCGGACGTGTTTTTGGTCTTCATGAAGCCGACGGTGCTTATCGCTCAAACGCCCGCCGGATAATCGGTGATCTTGCTTCGGGATAAAGAAAAGCCAAAAAGATCTCACGTTTCCAACCGGGCTTTTTACCGCGTGCGGCGCTTGGACGCTGTCGCCAGCGGGCCTGTTGGCTTGCCTCAGTTACAGACCATGAGGTGGCAGTTGTGCGGCAGGCGGTTCATTAGACCCTTAACGACATGCCCGCGCAGCATGTGGTAAAAAGCCGAGCGGCGGGTAACGCCCACGAACACGGCATCGACATCGAGAAGTCGCGCCGCTTTGGCGATGGCTTCCGGCGCGTTGTACGATATCGCCCAAACGGGAATCACCTCAATATTTTTTTCTTTAACCGCTTGCACGGCAAAACGAAGGGTCTTGAGGCCCTCTTCGTTCGGCATATGCGGCGTTGCGCCATGAAAGAGCCCGGGCCATTCCTCGACGTAAATACAGTAGAGGGCCGATTCTCC
>JBOHVR010000606.1:0-1675 GCA_050735755.1 Binatia bacterium | reverse complement strand
GAGCAGACGTGCTGCGCCCGCTGTCGCCCGAGCATCCGGACGACGAGACCTTCGAGGGGCTACTGATCGTGCGGCCCGAGGGACGTCTTTTTTTTGTAAATGCAGAGTATGTGGCGGAGCGGATCGGCGCGCTGGTGGCGCAGCACAAGCCGCGCGTGCTGGCGGTGGACATGAGCCGGGTTCCGGATATCGAATACTCGGCATTGCAAATGTTGATCGAGAGCGACAAGCGCGCCGTCGAGCGCGGCGCCGTCGTATGGTTGGCGGGGCTCAATCCCGCCGCGCTGGAGGTCGTGCGCAACGCCGGGCTAGACGAACGACTCGGGCGCGAGCGGATGCTGTTTAACGCTCGCGCAGCGATCGAACGCTACCAGGCGCTGCAGCCGAAGCCGGGCGTAAGCCCGACCAAAGGTCGTTAACATGAACGTCCTTGGAAGCATCTCGCGGGCGTCGCGGTGTCAATCGTCATCGCTGCCGGCGCCGAAAGGTCTGCAGCTACATGCTCGGTACTTCTGCGCCACTATTGTCGAAAGTTATTTTCTCGTCGTGTTCACGACGGTTTCATGGTTTGGGGAGAGGCAAGCCATTACGTCGGTACGAAGAATTAAGAGGAGGATTCGCTGATGTCAAAGGATGCAAATACAATCAAGCTTGTTGGTCTGTTGGTCGAAGTCGCCAAGTTGGATGCGGTTTATCGCGATGTCCACCTGCGGCGGGCGCGCCAATTATTGAGTTCTACGCTGGACGAACCGGCCTATCGGGCCATAGGATCGAGCGAAAAGGAAATCGATGATCTGGTGAGCCGCAGCCGTTCGGCGGCGCTTCAGCGCGACTGGGAAGAAGCTGCCGAGCTGTCGGCACGAGTCGATGGCCTGCGCAAGCGAAGAGCGGCCATGGGTAGTATGGCCGCTGTCGGAAAGGATGTGTACGACGCAGACACAGTGACTTTCGATCCTTTTTCTCCCGGTAAGCACCTGGGACCGCGCGCACAGGCAGATCAATCGGGTCTGCGTACGCGCGTGATCGATGCGCTCGCGTCGCTCGCGAAAACGGACAACGGCTCCAAAGCATTCTATGAAAAGCGCCGCGGCTATTTGACCGCATTGGAGCTGGCAAGCACAACAGCTTCACAAAAAGGTCCGCAGCGCGATCGTGCCCAGGCAGAGCGGCAAGCTATGGAGGCTGCGGAACGCGGCGACGTTGCCACGCTGCAGCGGCTGGCGCAAGAACTGCGGGACTGGAAAGAGAGCGTCGTGACAACTTCGGGGGCCGCGCCGGCCATGCTGAGTCGCTATGAATGCCCCGTCGATCTCGCCGCGCCGTTCCCGGCTCAGGTGATCGAGCGGGCTCGGGAATTTGGTCTCGTCGAAGCCCGTACAGAGCCTTATCCCGAATTCGCAAAAGTTCGTGAAGTTATCTATACGTTTGTCGACCAGCCGGTCCCATCTAATCCTGATATGGAACGTGAAGGGGTGGTTCGCGCTCACGCACAGGCTGAGCTGCAACTTCCGGCTGGCCTCGATACGGAAGAATCCCGAGTACTCGCGGGACAATTCATTCAGCAGATCTTTGTTAATTCGGGTGGGGCGCGCTATTTGCCCGTTCTCGCCGCCGAAACGGTGCTAATTGAGGACTTCGCCGAAAATGAAGCCGCTGCCGACGCGCCCTCCAAGCT
>JBOHVR010000605.1:0-6681 GCA_050735755.1 Binatia bacterium | reverse complement strand
ATTCTGAATTTGAAGGAGGCCTGGGCCCCGCGAATTAAGGAGATCATCGCGCAAAAATCCAAGAAAGACAAAATTTGGGGATGGAAGCACCCGCGCACCATCCTGACCATCGAGTTATTTTTGCCTCATCTCAGAAGCCCTCACTTCGTGGCAGTCTTCAGGAATCCGCTGGGAATCGCTAATTCCTCCGTCGAACACACGAAGAATTATAAGTCGGGGCGGGTCGATCTTCTCCAGGCGCTGAAGCTGACCAGCCTCTACTATGGCGAAATGTTTAAAGTCCTGGAGAGACACCCGGAGGTGCCCACGATTTCAGTGGCTTTCGAGGAGGTGGTCACTCGACCGATTCAAGAGGCGAAACGGCTGGGTGATTTCCTCGGGGTCGAGTTGGCCGAGGCGGCAAAGGCACAAATCGAACGACTGGTAATCTCAAGGGAAGAGATTGCCAAAGAGAAACAGAGCGCGACAGGTCTTCTCGGCGGTAAAATACCCCGATTATTCAGAAAATATACGCGCAGCTTACGCGGCAAACAATCCTCCAGAAAATAGGGAGCCGCGCTACGGACAAGGGACCAAAGGAGACGGCGTGACAGATCGCGCAGACCCTAACGGCAGCCAAACCTGCTGAATCTTCCACGGCTGTACCCAAAGCAGACAGTGAAAATCGCTTTAGTTCATAAACGTCTGGAGCTGCGCGGGGGGACGGAACGGGTGTTTTACCGAACTGCGGAAGGTCTGCGCGACCGCGGTCATGAGATCCATCTCTTTTGCGGGGCCTTCCTCATTCCCCCACCCGCGGACGTACTGAGCCATCGCGTCCCGCACATTCCTTTCCCGCGCACGGCGCAACTGTGGTCCTTTGCGCTGATGGCTCCCAAAGTCGTGGAACGCTATTCTTGTGATGTGGTCATGAGCTTTAGTCGGATTGCCCGGCAGGATGTCTTCCGTAGCGGCGGCGGGCCGCACCGAGCGTTTCTGGAAAAGATGATGCGACAAAGCGGTCTCCAACGCCGACTCTGGTACCGGCTGAGCGCCTATCACCACAGTGTCTTGGCTCTCGAGCAGCGGCAGTTGAGCCCGCAAGGATGTCGCAGGATTATCGCGGTTTCCGAGCAGGGAAGGCGCGAGATGATCGACTATTACCGCGTTCCTGAGGACAAGGTTCTTGTGATTCACAACGGCGTCGATCACACGCGGTTTCATCCTCGATTGCGTCTTATGGCGGGAAAGAAAATCCGTGAAAAACTAGGGATCCCGCCGCAATCTCAAGTCGTGCTCTTCGTTGGGACCGGATTCAGAAGAAAAGGTCTCGACCGTGTGCTTTCTCTGTGGAGATCACCGGAGCTTCAAGGTATTTACCTTCTGGTGGTTGGGGACGACGCCAAGCTCTCTTCCTATCGGCGATTTTTTGCCGACCGAACCATCTTCTTTGTGGGAGCGCAAAAAAATATCGAAGAGTATTACGGAGCCGCCGATCTCTTTATCCTGCCGTCTACTCAAGAAGCTTTCGGCAACGTGGTGCTAGAAGCATTGGCTTCGGGACTTCCCGTCGTCACAGTTCCGGAAGTGGGAGCGACGGAGAAAATGGCGGGCGAACTGAGAGAGGGAATGCTGCTCAATCGCGACGACCCTGAGGAGATCAAGCGCAAAATTCTCTATTTGCTCGACCGCAAGAGTTGGGCGATGCTTTCGGCTGCTGCCCGCGCCACGGCTGAAAAGTATTCATGGGAAAACTACTTTGCAGCGCTGGAGAGAGAGCTTTTAGAAACGGTGGAGCGCAAAGCGAAAATTCCTACCGCATGGCGCTTCGCGCATGATTCCTAGAGCCTTTGGCCCTAGCGCAACACACGCAGTTATGCACGCTGCGACAGGACGGGGATGCCGGAGGGAACTCGCTTTGTGAAGAATCGAAGGTAACATCGCTTGGGCGCGTCCCCGCAAGCGAAGCGGCGCGGGATTTCATTATGGATACCGTGATCAGCATATTGATTCCAACCAAGGGCCGGCTGGAGGATCTCAAGCGACTTTTAGAGACCCTGTCGGATATGAGCGACCGCGGCACAATAGCTCATGAAGTTATTGTGGTTAACAATGCTTCTGACGAAAATACCGCCCGCATCGTAGAGCGGTTGGTCGCCGGATACACCGGCCGCGAGGGGGATCGGTGGCGTCACGTGCGCGAACCCGTGCCGGGAAAATCACGGGCTCTCAACCGGGCGATCCCCCTGGCTAAAGGTAAAATCCTCGGTTTCTTGGACGATGACGTGGAAGTTACTCCCACATGGCTGAGAGCAACCTATGATTTTTTCGAACAGCAACGCTTCGAGGTCAAGCAGGGGGCGATCCAAATTCCGCCCGACATGAGAACAAACGAGGAGTTTCTAAAGCTCCTGCAGCGGTTCCGAACCATTTGTTACTATGGCAAGCCAGGGGATGTTGTGAGAGAGATCAAGAGCCTCAACGCGGCAAATATCGCGATCAGGCGGGAGTTTCTGGCCACCGTGGGTCTGTTCGACGAACGGATCGGTCCCGGCGTGTCAGGAACCTCCATGGATGTGGAGTTTGGCGCGAGGGTCTTGAGAAAGGGCGGCCATATTGGCTACGAGCCGAAATCGGTGGTCTATCACCATGTCGACTGGAGCCGCCTGACGGAAGACTACTTCAGGCTGCGGCATGAAATGCAGGGAAGAAGCCGGCTTATTTATAAGCGAAGCCCGGTTCTGAGCATCCTCTCCAACCTGCTGCGCTCAATGGCGACTTTCTGTTGGTACGCGATGGCGCGCAACGAACGAAAAAAGTATCGCGCGAAAGGACGTTATTTTCATTATCGCGCCATGCTCAAGGCAAAGGTCCGCAAGCCGAGCCAACAGTCGCCCGTGGAGAACGTATCCCCATAGCCGTTGGGAGACTTCTCGGGACACGCCAGATTCCGAGACCAACTAAGGGCAAAAAACCATTTACGGCCCTTCTAGGTTTCCCCGTAGCTGGATCAATCGACTAGACCGGATATCCGAATCTCCGCAGCGTGCTCTGAGCCGACAAGCTTAAGCTTGGGGCGTTTGCCGCGCCCGGGACGGTTTGCCAGCGCCCGATGCCGGAAGAAGGAAGAACCTCGCTCACCGCCCTGTCGATGGAGCTACCCGCAGCTCCTAAGAATTCGAAGAGCTTTTCTACGGTTGGACGCGGGTTGAGACAGAGATCTTCATAACGCAAAAGAAAGTAGTTCCCAGGGGCGCAGTGGTTGGCCGCTTCGGCTGCGCGGAGATTTCCGCGCCTCCATGCCTCCATCTGCGCCGCTTCCGGATTGTCTTTCCAGCTCGGTCCCAACAGAGAGTCGCCATGGTTTTTGAGCAGGAACAAGTTCCTGCTCAAAGACATATCGCGTCCGTCGCGAATCGCATGGATAAATTTTAGTCGGGGGTAAATGGAGACATAGAAAGGAATGAGCCACATATTTCTCGGATTCTTCCAACCCCACGGCGCATTCGGGGAGGGAATGCCTTTTCTGTGCGCGGTGATGGCGCGATGGAAGTCCGTGACCAATCTCTTATGGATTTGGGGCGAGATATCAGGAAACTGCAGGATCGTTTCGAACCATTCGTTCAAAAACGGACGCATCGCGAGTGAGTCTTCCGTTTTTCTGTGAACTCGTCGCCCCATCCACCAGCCCGCATGGCGCGCGATCAACGTGACCACTCGGGTTCCGGACCCCCCTAAGGCGCCGATAACGAGGGGCGGTTGTGTGAGAGGTTCGCGGCGTTTGAAGAAGGAAAACACCATAACAGTCATTTAAAGGAATTTCGCGCACTTCAGACAGAAGCGGGGTCTTTGAATATGCCAGGCCACCTGGCGGAGGTCAAATGGTCGTGGCGTCTTCAAACAGGATCCGATGTGATCCGATCGTTGATCCAAGCGAGAGCTTAAAGTTGACATCACCAGACTCGTCGGTTACTCTCTTGGCCAAGGTGATAGGCCGGTTCAGAGCAGTCCCTCAGGGTGAGGCAATGAATCCTTTCCGCGTTATGTACATTGTCAAAAAGTTTCCGCAGATCTCGGAAACGTACATTAAGACCGAGATTGAGGCGGTTCGCGATCAATGCGAAGTTCGGGTAATAGCGACAAAGAAAGCGGCGATGCCCTGCAAAAATCATGTTCCATTCCGTCAGACCGAGGATCCGGCCATGATTCGTGAGGCGATCGAGGAGTTCCGCCCTCATGTTCTACACAGTCACTGGCTTCATTCCGTCCAAGTCTTGGGTAAGTTTGCCAAGCAGACCCGCGTCCCCTTCACGGTACGGGCGCATTCGTTTGATTCGCTGTGGCAAGAGAAAAAATCGCCGTTTGATTGGACACGGATTTTTAGCGAATACTACTCTCCGCGACATATCCGCAAGGCCGTGCGGCTGATCAACGATGACCTGTGTCTGGGGATTTTGGCTTTCCCCTTCGCTCGACCCCGGCTCGAAAGAGCCGGTATTCGTGGCGAAAAAATCTTGGACTGTTTTCCGGTGATCAATTTTTCCCGTTTTTATGACACTGGTCCCAACGGGGACGCCGTGATGAATGTGGGGGCGGCTCTGGGCAAAAAAAAGATGGATGATTTCATCGAGCTTGGCAGCCGAGCGCCTCATATGAAGTTCAACCTCTACGCGTTGAGCTACAAAGTCGAGAGATTGCGTGAAATCAATCATGCCAAGGGCGACCCGGTCAATATCATCCCGCCGGTTGAACTTGAAGACATGCCGGCCGAATACAAGAAACATCGATGGCTGGTTTACACAGCGTCCAAGACCGGCCGAGTTGGCTGGCCCATGGCGGTCGCGGAAGCTCAGGCTTCGGGCGTGGGTGTTTGCATGGCCAACATACGACCGGACCTCAAGGATTATGTCGGCGACGCGGGTTATCTGTATGACTCTGTCGATGAAGCGTTGGACATCATTTCAAAGCCATTCCCGGAAGAATTGCGCCAGCGGGGGTTCGAACGAGCGAGGAAGTCCGACGTTTTTGATCACAGAAAGTTACTTTTCGGACTGTGGGAAAAGGCGATGCCCGACACCTTGTGGAGAAAAAAACCGGCACACGCAGAAATTGCCAGAAGCACGCCCGCGTCTGATTCTGCCGCCTAGCGTCTGAACGCCTATCCCTTCAGCTCCGGCGGCGCGGGCGGGCCGCTCCCGTTGCCTGGTTCCCGTTTGTTCCAAGGCTTCCAGCAGATTCTCACCCGAAACCGTGAAAACGCAAGCGGGCTTTCTTAACGGGGGATGAGGCAAAGCCGTGGCCGCTTCGATCACTTCAGGAAAGCCGCAAATTGCCGCCATCGTTGTCTGCTTCAACGAAGAAAAAAACATCGGGGCATGTCTGGACAGCCTTCAATGGTGCGATGAGATTGTGGTGGTCGATTCCTTCAGCACCGACCGTACCGTGGAGATCTGCCGGCGCTATACGGATCGGATCTTTCAACGGGCCTGGGGAGGATACCGCGATCAAAAAGCTTTTGCCCATTCGCAGGCAACCAAGGAATGGGTCCTGTTGGTTGATTCCGATGAACGGGTCTCCCCGGAGCTGGGCGACGAGATCCGAGACACATTGCAAAGGGATCGGAATCGGTGCGTTGCCTATTCGGTTCCGCGACTCGTTTATTATCTGGGCCGCTGGTGGTGGCATGGGGGCTGGTATCCGGACTATGATATCCGGGTTTTTAAACGGGACGTGGCTTGGTGGGGAGGGATGGACCCGCATGAGAGAATCTTCGTCAAAGGGCGAACGCGGCGATTGCGCAATCCGCTGCATCACTATTCGTATCGCGATATCACCGACCATTTGAACCGCATCAATCATTTCACCGGGCTATCGTCGCGGGAGCTAAAGGAGGCCGGCAAGCGCTGGCGCTGGCCGGATAGTCTGATCCATCCGCCGTTTCGCTTATTCCGGTCGTTCATATGGAAAAAGGGTATTGTCGAAGGATCCGCCGGGTTTTTTGTTGCCGCAACGGCGGCTTTCTATGTATTCATGAAATACGCGAAGCTCAGAGAACTTGAGTTGAAAGGGACACCTGACGGCGAACGTGAGGGAGAATAAGCGTCGCCTGAAAATTCTCCATATTGATCCGGAGCGAGGATGGGGAGGAGGAGAGCGGCAGGTTTTGAGCCTGCTGGAATATCTCCTTGATCGCGGCCACGAATCTCATCTGCTTTCTTATCCGGGGGGCCCGTTAGAGCAGAAAGCCCAAGGGAAGGGCTTTAAGACCTTGCCGATCAAAATGCGCAACGAATTCGATCCCCGGCCGGCGCTTCTGTTCAGAGGGCTGGTTCAGCGGGAGCACTATGACATTATCCACTTTCATACGAAGCGGGCTCATGCGCTGTCTATTTGGCTTGGACCTGGGGGTCTATTGCCGAAGACAGTCGTAACGCGGCGCATGGATTACCCGTTGGCGAGAAACTGGTATAATCGATACCTTTATAACAGGAAGACAGATGGAGTCGTGGCGATATCAGAAAAGATTGCCGAGATTTTGGTTCATGCGGGAGTCCGGCAAAAGAAAATCCGCGTTGTCTACAGCGGAATTGACCCTCAGCCGTTCGGACCAAGGTCTTTTCGGAGGTGGGACGGAAGAGCGCCGGTCATAGGGACAGTCGCGGCGCTTTTCAAGAGAAAAGGACACCGGTTCTTGTTGGAAGC
>JBOHVR010000604.1:0-7784 GCA_050735755.1 Binatia bacterium | reverse complement strand
GTGGAGAATGCTTCTCATAAAGCCCGAAAGAGACTAGACTTAACAGCGTTGATCTTAACAAAGGAGGAACTTATGGCAGCAGAAAATCCCATCAAGATCAAAAAGATCGGCCATGTGGTTCTAAGCGTCAGCGATATCGAGCGGAGCACCAAGTTTTGGACCGAGATTATGGGTTTCAAGTTTTCCGATCGCAACGAGAACGGTATGGTTTTTTTCCGCAACGCCACCGACCACCATACTATCGCGCTCGTCGCTGCAACGGAAAAGAATGACCTGCCCAAACGCGGGCAAGTGGGGTTTGACCACATGGCCCTCGAGGTCAGCAGTGTTTCGGAGCTCTTCAAGATTCGCGACTTCCTCCGTTCCAAAGACGTCAAGATTTTCTATGAAGGACGCCGCGGGCCGGGCGGAAATCCCGGCATCGAATTCTTTGACCCGGACGGTTATAAGATCGAGATTTATGCCGCCATGGATCAGATCGGCACAGACGGCAAAAGCCGGCCGGCTTCCGAGTGGAAGCGCGCGACGACCCTTGAAGAAGCCGTGGCGAATCCTCTGCCGGGCGCGGACTATAACTAGACCGAGTGCAGTAAACCTGGTTTGGTTTTATCGACGCCGCGCGGCAGCTTACTGAGTTCCTCAGTCGCGGGCCGCTACGCAGGCTGCTTGAGCTGCTAATCGATCATTTTCCGCGGCGGGCGAGAAAGGTCTGTGCCGGGGTCAATCCCGTTCGGTTAAGCTCTTACCATCTCGCTTAAAAACTGGAGATGGATGGCGATATTTCTGGTGTGGTGGAACACGGTAGGCGTGTTCGTATCGTGTGTTTTGACTAGCTCCTTGGCACACTCTCAGCAAAAGTCAAAATTACCCAGGATTATCGAAGCAGCGAAGCGAGAACGTCAACTCTCCCTCTACGGCGCTTTCAGCGGAGGTTTGCAAGCCACGACGGAAGAAAGACGTAGTTTCTGGATCGATTTCGCGAAAGTACCTGTTTATAGAGATCAAGTTCACCCGTATCTCGGGGATTCGATGAACCTGAGAGAATTTCCTTTGAGTGTTCCGCGATTTTTGCCGTTGAATGCTGCGGCGCCAAAAAATGTTTCCGACGGCTAGCTGATGACTTGTCGGCCTCCCTTCCGAGAGCGCAAACATGGCCAATAGAGGGGTAAAAGGTCGGATCGTTGATGAAACGGGTGCGGGCATTAAAGATCTCACTGTCAAAGCGGTGGATTTTGATCCGTTCTTCAATGAAGACGATACTTTGAAGTCGGGAAAAACCGACGGCAGTGGAAATTTCGAACTGACCTACTCCACCGAGGACTTCACGTTCTGGGATCCGCATAGAAATCCGGACATCGTCGTCCAGATTTTCGGCCCGCGCTACGAAGACCCCGAGCGGTTCGGCACCCGCCTACTCCATGAGACACCGGAAGCGGAAGACGTCGACGACGAAATCCTCGACGTCGGGGTCATAAAAATCCACCGCGACAACATCGACGGTTGGCTCGTAACCCACACGACCTTGAATCCGGAAAGCGCAACGCCGGTGGCCCTGTTCCAGGGCAATAAGATCAGGCACCTGGTCGACGGCGACGCGATGTTTCCGGCGGTCACGGACGCGGCGACGGCGGCAAATACGTCCATCAACTTGATGACGTTGTTCTTCGATGTCGACAATAATCTGATTACGAAATTTAAAAGCGATTTTAACCCGAGCAGCCCGCCCACCACGAATTGCAAGGCCGCAATGGAGGCAACCCTGGAAGAAGTGCTGTTGACAAAGGCCGCGAACCCGGCCGGGAAGCTGGTCAACGTTGTCGTCACCGACATTCCTCTATCGGCCAACGACACGGTCACGGAGGTGCGGGAGTTTTTCAAAAACACAGGGGTCAACACCAGCGCGTTTACCAAGGGTTTTGCCGTTCTCCATGCCAAAGCGATCGTCGTGGACGGGGTCAAGGCGATCCTGATGGGGTCGCCGCTAAAGCAATTCTATTTCAGCGATGATCGCCACGCGATTCGTGACGCCCGGCACAAAGGTTCGCTCAATCATGATGTCAACATCGAAGTGGAGGGACCGGCCGTCGCGCACATCGACAAAACCTTTGCCGCGGTTTGGAAATCAACGGGGGAACCGCTCACCATGATCACCCCCGGAGTCATTGATCCGAAGGAGGGCGAGAACACCGCTTCGGTTCAAGTGCTGCGCACCCTACCGGGCCACACTTTCAAAGCCAATGGCCCCAACGATGAGGATCTCCCGCACGGGGAGACCGGAATTCTGGAAGCCTACGAGCGCGCTATTAACAACGCGGAGCGGTACATCTACATCGAAAATCAATACTTTACTTCTCCGGAGATCATCGACGCTCTAATCGGCCGGATGAAGGATACCGCTAAACCGAAATTGCAGATCATCCTGGTGCTGAATTTTCGCCCCGACCTGCCGGGCTACCCCGATCGGCAGATCGACAATGTCAATCAATTGAAAATTTGGGCCGATGCCAACGGCCACCGGCTCGGGGTTTATACCATGTGGAGCAGAGCCGAAATCGTCGGCAGCGGAGGACAAAAACGATTTGAGGTCATGCCCATCTACGCGCACAGCAAAATGGCGATCATCGACGATAAGTGGGCGACTGTCGGAAGCGCCAATCTCGACGGTACCTCGATGAACTACCATGAGATCGGTTTGATACTTACCGGCGCCATTGCCGACAAGTTCATCGACAAAATCAAACTGGAAAAAAACGTCGGCAAATTTTTATGGGAAGTGTTTTGGTATTTGTTCTTCTTTATCTTGAAGCAAATGGTTTTCAACCTGACGACCCTTGCCGCCATCCTTTTTATCGCCTATAAGCTAATCTTCGATTTTAAGGAAACTTTGGAAAAAATCAGAGAAACACTCGGCGACATTCTAGATATTCCCGAACTCGTAAGAGAGGCCTTTACCCGCACCGCGCCGCACGCGCTGCCGCACCGGTCCCGGCAGCCTCCGCGCAGCGTCGAAATGAATCTAGTCATCTACAACGGAATCGCCGGTCAGCCGACGACGGCGGTCATCAAGCAATTGCGCGAGCGCTTGTGGAAAGAACACCTGGGACTGGAGTCTCTTCCCCCGGAGATGGAAGACGTGCCGCAAGATCCCGCGAATATGAACTGGGTGGAATTTTGGAATAGCCGCGCCGAGAACTACCTCCAGATGATTAAGAACGAGCAAAGCGCGCCGGCGCACGCCCCGAAAATCCTCCGGTGGACGGCGGAAACGGAGGCGGAGGAATATCTGCGCGCGCTGAAGATCCGGACGAAAGGCCTGCGAAACCAGGCCGAGAAGTTCGATTTCAGCAAGTGCAAGTTTGAAGACAAGAAATTGCTTCCATGGCCGGTAATATAATCAACGGCGCAACGGCCGGCATCGGTCAATTGCTTTCATACTTGAAGGAGATTCGGGACGACGTCGCCGAAGCGAAGGCGTTGATCAACCTGATGGGCTGGGAGCTTCCGCCCGGCGTCGAGGACATCGGCCTGGCAACACTCGATCTCGGCCATTTTCTCGAAAAGCTCGATGCGGTGGTCGGCGCCTCGGACGAAGAATGGGAAGATGAAATTGCCGTGATCGGGCGAATCGCCGATCTGACCTTGGCGATCAATGCGCTGGTGCAGACGATCCGCGCGCTCGCCGACGAACTGCCGACGAAACTCGGTTCTTTCGGAGATTACGTCGATCGAACCCAAATTCACAAAGAACTGCCGCGGCGCCTGTTCGATTTCTTGCTGATCAATTATGTCGCCCAGAAATCCCCGCTTGGCTTTGCGATCCTACATCTGATCAATGTGATCGATTACCCGCACTTCGACGCCGATCCCGAAAACTTTCAGGTGGAGCATGTGCGGGCGACCGTCAACTATCATCTTTTTAAAACTCTTGTCACGGATCCGGCGCAGCTTGCCGAAGAAGCTTACGGATGGAATACGCCGCAATTTGCGGCGATGAGGTTCTTGCAGCGCTTGAGCCAGCTGTTTCAGACCGTGGGACTCCGCAGCCGGATCCAGCCGCTGAATCACCGGCCCGAGGAAATCTGGCTTGATAGAACGGTTGCGGAAACGGAACCGATGCCTCAGCTCGTAACCTTCGTGCATGAAGAACGTGGGGCCATCGCCGGACTCCGTCTTGGGTTTTCTATTTTCGGGGCCAGGCCAACGTCGGACGGCGCCAGCGACGGCGGCTTGGGTCTCGTACCCATTGTGCGCGGCCAAGCGCAAGGCAGCGTTCCATTTTTTAGATTCGACGATACCTTCATCGATTTTTCCGCCGCCGGCGACTTATTGAAGCGGCTCGCTATGATTCTCCGCCCGAATCAAGATCTGGAAGTCCGCGCCGGCGGTGGCGTGAGCGAGGCCATCACAGGCCGGTTTGCCTTGACTCTCCGCCACGGCGGACCGGGGAGCGAGCCGAAGACGGTATTATCTATTTCCAGTGGGTCGGCCCTGCGCATGCAGCAATTCCTGATCACGGGGGGCCTGGAAAAATACTCCGATCGCCCGGCAGAGAGTTTTATGGAGTTGGCTTTGCTGGGCGGCAGCTTCGATTTTTCGCTGGATGACGCCGATGGTTTTTTGCAAGAAACTATTGCGCAAAAGAAAGTCGATTCTCCTTTCGACTTGCGCGTCGGTTGGACCAGCGAACAAGGAATCTATTTCCAAGGTAGCTCCGGCCTGACCGTCTCAATACCCGTGCACGCGCGCCTCGGACCTTTTTCCCTGAATAGCCTTACCGTACAATTGAGCGTGGAGGATGAAGGCTTCGGGTTCGAATCGTCGGTGAACGGCGATCTGAGCCTCGGACCGTTGTCGGTCACAGTCCAGCGGCTCGGGCTGAAAGTCGACGTGTCCTTTGGCGAGGGCAACCTCGGCATCTTCGGCTTATCTCCCCATTTCAAACCACCCTCCGGTCTGGGTCTTTCGGTCGATGGCGGCGGATTCAAAGGGGGCGGATTTCTTGATTTCGAGCCCGAGCAACAGAGCTACTCCGGCATGCTCGAGCTCGAGTATCAGGACCAATTCACGCTCAAGGCCTTCGGGCTTTTGACCACGCGCCTGCCCAACGGGCAGAGCGGCTTTTCGCTGTTGATCGTGATCAGTTCGGAGTTTGCGCCGATCCAGCTGGGCTTCGGCTTCAAGCTAAGCGGGGTAGGGGGTCTTTTGGGTCTAAACCGCACGGTCAAGGTCGAGCCCCTGCGCGCGGGGCTGCGCGACAACACGCTCGGCAGCATTTTGTTTCCCACCGATATCATTGCCAACGCCGACCGCATCCTCAGCGACCTCAAGCAAGTCTTCCCGCCCCAGAGCGGGCGCTTTGTCTTTGGTCCGATGGCCAAGATCACCTGGGGCACGCCCGTGCTGCTCACGGTCGATCTCGGCCTGGTTATAGAGATTCCCGAACCCGTGAGGCTGGTGATCCTGGGTATTGTGCGCGGGATATTGCCCGATGAGAAGGCTTCCATTTTGCGGTTGCAGGTTAACTTTCTCGGCGAGATCAACTTCGAGCAGGAACAGCTCTCCTTCGATGCCTCGCTTTTCGACTCCAAGCTTTTGGCCTTCACCCTGACCGGCGACATGGCGGTGCGGCTCTCCTGGGGCGCGGACGCAAACCTGCTGCTCACTGTGGGGGGTTTTCATCCGGCCTACCAGCCGCCGCCGATGAATTTGCCCGCGCTCCGGCGGCTGACCCTGGCCCTGCTGGACGGGGACAACCCGCGGCTGACCTTGGAAATTTATTTCGCCGTCACCTCCAACACCGTTCAGCTGGGAGCGCGGCTGGAACTGTACGCCGCCGCCTCGAAGTTCAACGTTTACGGCTTTTTGTCCTTCGACGTGCTTTTCCAGTTCAATCCGTTCTACTTCATCGCCGATATCACGGCGATGCTGGCGCTACGGGTAGGCAGCTCAAGCATCGCGAGCATCAAACTGACCCTGACCCTGGAAGGGCCGACGCCGTGGAAGGCCAAAGGCACGGCAAGCTTCAAAATATGTTGGTTTTTCACGCTCAAGGTGCGCTTCAACAAGACCTTCGGCGAGGCGAGAAACACGAGCCTTCCCGATATCGCCGTGTTGCCTCTTTTGTTGGAAGCGCTGTCGGCCGACGACAACTGGGAAGGAGAACTGCCCGAAAGAAAGCATCGTCTGGAGAGCTTGAAAGATGTAACGGCCCTGGACCAGCTCTTCGTGCATCCGTTAGGCATCCTAAAGATCAGCCAGAAGGTTGTGCCGCTGAATCTTCGGATCGACCGGTTGGGGAGCCAGCGGCCGAGCGATGCGCGGGAGTTTGGTATTCAGGAAATCATACCGGTTCCCAATCCAGCCCCGGCGCAGGAGTCTTTCGCGCCGGCGCAATTTTTCGACATGAACGACGAGGAGAAGCTGGCAAGTCCATCATTCAAGAGCTTTGACAGCGGGATCAGGATCGGCGAGCCGGACAAATTGCACACCGCGTACGGCGCGGCGCGGGAGGTGAAATACGAGCTTAAGTACATCGACTCGCAGCGCGACCGACGGCTGGCGCGTCCGGGCGGCTTATTCGACATCGACCCGGTGGCGTTCAACAGCTGGACGCTGCAGGGGGCGATAGCGAAGTCGGATCTATCGTTCGCGAAAAGGCGCAAGTCGAGTCTGGCGCCGGAGGAAGTCTCGGTGGTGCAGGAGCCTTTTGCGATCGTGAACACGGGCGATCTGAGACCTTTTGACGAGACCAGCATTCTGGGCAGCGAGTATGCTGCGCTCGCGCGCATCCATGCTTTGATTGAAACCAACCCGGCGCTTAGAGGAACCCTCCAGGCCGTGCCGGCATTCGAAATGAACGCATAATCATGGGCACCTTAAAAAACTACACTTTTCTCCCCTGGCTGCGGCAGGGAATCGCCGCGGAAATTCCCGTGACGGATGATCTGGGGAGCGACGGTCCCGGCCTGGCTGCTGAACGAGCGGAAATCCCGGTCAGCTTCAAGGTCAATGGCCAGCTCATTTCCAAGCAGGTGCAGTTGTTGGGTCCGGGCGATGTCGTGGGCATCAATCCCCGAGCGGTTGTCAAGACCGAACCGCGCAACTCGGTGACCGATTTCGAGGCCAATTATTTACCTTACATTGAATTCTACGAGGAAGATTTTCCCTGGCGCTTTACCCCTGCCAAAGCGGCGAACGGCCTGGAGCAAAGCCGGCTGCGCCCGTGGATATTCTTGATCGTTCTGGCCGAAGACGAGTTTGACGAGAAAAAGATAAGCGGGCCCCTTGGCGCATTCGAGATCAAGGAGGGGCTGGATCCGAACGAATTATTTCCCAACAAAGAGCAGAGCTGGGCGTGGGCGCATGTGCACATCAGCCAAAACGTCACCGGCGATAAGCTGCAGGCGACGACGGAACAGGACGCGCGGAACCTCGAGCGAAATCTTGCCAACATCCTCGGCATCAATCCCGACCATGCTTCTTCCCGGCTGCTTTGCCCCCGCAAGCTACAAGAAAGTACCGCCTATCATGCTTTCGTGATCCCGGCCTTCGAGACCGGGCGATTGGCGGGACTGGGATTGGAGATACCTGCAGGCATCGATGGCCAGCAAGCCTCATGGGGCGCAGATCAACGGCTCTATCCGGTCTACTACCGATGGTTTTTCCGGACCGGCACCAAAGGTGATTTTGAATTTTTGGTCGATCTGCTTGAACCCCGTCCTGTGGATCAGCGCGTAGGGGTTCGCGCTATGGACATGCAGAATCCCGGCTATGAAGTCGACGGT
>JBOHVR010000603.1:0-1517 GCA_050735755.1 Binatia bacterium | reverse complement strand
GTATTATCCCACCCCCAAGGAATACGCCCAACTGCTCACCGCGAGCGGATTCTCCATCCGCACCGTCGAGCTCATCCCCAGATTGACGCAGCTTCCCGGCGACATGCGCGCTTGGCTCGAACTTTTCGGCCAGGCCTTCATCGCGGCCGTTAAAGAATCCGAGCGCGCCGATTTGCTCGACGAGCTGGCCGGCGGTCTGGAGCCCCAACTCCGTGATGCCGATGGACACTGGTTTGCCGATTACGTGCGGCTGCGGTTTGCGGCCACGAAACCAGCCGCTTAAAGCCGGTCTATTCGTACTCGATCGCTTCGACGATATTCAGCGTGGCGGCGCGGCGAGCCGGAACGAAGCCGGCAATCAGGCACAACGCGACCGATAAAACCACGCACAAAACCGCAACCCCCGCGGGATAAGAATACTGAAAGGTCCACCCGGTAAGAACCTTCGTGTTGTAGACGACATGGTGGTACGACATGATGGTTCCAGAGATCAAACCGAGGAGACCTCCCAAGAATCCCATCCAGCCTGCCTCGAGGACGAAGATCTGCTGGAGCTGCCGCGGCGTGGCTCCAATGGCGCGCAAAACGCCGATCTCGCGCGTGCGATCCATTACCGCCGCCAACAAGGTGTTGATCACGCTGAAGATCGCTACGACAACCGCGATCACCTCAACCGCGTAGTTGACGCTAAAGGATTGTTCCATGATATCGACGACCGCCTGCTTGAGCTCGCTGTGGGTGTTGACGAACAGTTGATACTGCTCGCCATACTTTTCCTTGATTTCCTGGATCACCGGCTCGCGCTTTGCGCCGGGCGCAAGCCACAGGTCGAAGGCATCGACCAGGCTGTCACCCCAGAATTTCGTATACAGCGCCCGGTCCAGCAAAACGCTCCCGGCATCCGACGAGTAGTCGACGTAGATTCCCAGGATCCTGAAAGAAACCGCGCCCGAAGGCGTCGCAAGCTGAATCGTATCGCCGCGGCCTTTGCCAAACTTGCTGTGAAAGCTTTCGCTCACGACGACTCCTTCTCCTGCCGCCATGCGCCGCAACGTCTCCTTACCGTTGCCGGCAAGCATCGGCAGGTCGCGCACCGATGCCGAGGCCTGCGCCGAGAAGGATTCAATCAGAATCGGCTTGCCCTGATAGGTAGAGCGGATCAAGCGGTAGAGGTCCACGATCTGTACACCGGGGATGATATTGAGCGCCGCGCCAACGTCCTCTTTAAGAGGCACATTGACGGAGCCTGCCGTTTGAGCGCTGGAATGCACCACCAGATCGGCCGTGACCATCTGGTCCACCCATGAAAGCAGGGACACGCGCACGCTGTTCACCAAAGCAGCAACCGTAAAAATCGCGGACAGGCTAATCATCAACGTGGAAACCGTCATTCCGGCGCGCACGGGACTGCGCGCCAAGCCATCGCAAGCGATTCGGCCCGCGACCCAGACACCGCTTTTGAGCCCGCGGCGAATCGCCTTCGCGGCCAACAGGGTAAACAGGGGCGACAAAAAGCA
>JBOHVR010000602.1:0-13126 GCA_050735755.1 Binatia bacterium | reverse complement strand
CATGAGCATAGGAACGAGGTCGCGCATATTTTCCGACTCATCAGGATTGTTAACGCGCAATTTGGCTTCCACGTAGCGTCTGAACGGGTAACTCTCCGGGATCATCCGCATCGTATGATAGGCGCGGATCGTCGCTTTCCAGAATCTCTTGATCAATTCGGGATTGCGCGCGATGAACGACTTGCGCGCCACGGTGACCCGATCCGGCCGCCCATGCGGCTTGGTATCCTCGACAAAGTCATAAAGCCTGTTGAAGCCCTGCTCCAAAAGTTGAGGCACCCATTGGTTGCGCACGATAGCGGCATCCGTTTCTCCGGCCTGCAGCGGCTTCCATGCCTCTCTCATAGATCCGTATTTGTAGCCGATTTTCCATTCTACATCGCGATCAGGATCCAGCCCCGCCAAGCGCATCTGCCGTTCCAGCCACATCGTTGCGATGCCGCCTCGATACCAATCGCCGATGCGCTTGCCTTTCAGCTCCCGGATCGACTTAATCCCCGGGCCGGTCACAAGCGAAGCCGGAAACCAGTTCCTCCAGCCGCCGATGATCCTGAGCTCGTCGTTTCCCAAGGCCCGCTCGGCAAACGGCGTGCGCACGTGCACGTCGGGAATAATATCGATGTTGAAAGCGATCATGTCTCTCAAAACCGTCCCGACCTCGTCATAGCGCTCGCCTTCCGGGCGGCTGGACTCCATGCCTTTGGTGTAGATTTTTGCGTGCACGACTTCGACGTCGAGTCCCTCCTGGACAAACAGACCCGCCTCATGGCAGAACGCCGCAACCTGCACGTGACCCGCATGCCAACACCCATTCCCGACTCGAAGTTTCATCACTTGCTCCCACAGGAAATTTTCGTGTAAGTTACCAGAGCTTAAACGAAAGCGCCAGAACCAGCTCGCCGGTTGATCTCCTTGATCTCCGGCGCGCGGTCCAGCTAAGTAAATAGAACCTCAGGAGGAGTCCGTTATGACAATCCGTTTTTTCGCCACAGCCTTTTTATGGCTCACGCTTTTACAGTTTTTAAGCGCCCGCAACGCCCAGGCTGCCGCCGCGCCGTCAAACTTGATACAAGCCAAGAAAGAGGCCGAGGCGAAAGGTTTCAGCTTTATTGCCAGCCGGGACGAAATCGTTGCCGCGGCAAAAAAAGAGGGCAAAGTGCGGGTGCTCACCGCGCTTCAATCGGAAACCTACAAACCCATGATCGATTCTTTCAAGAAAAAGTATCCGTTTATCGATGCCGAGATCCAGGAGCTGACCGGGGCCGATGCTTTCCAGCGCTTTGCCCTCGAGCTCAACGCCGGCTCGGTCAAAGACTGGGACATTGTCCATGCCACCGACGACTTTTACCTGGAGCTTGCCGCCCACGCCAGGAAGATCGATATTCTCGCGATGGCCGAGCACAAGGTGCTCCGAATCAATCCCAAAATGATCGACCCGGAGCTTCGCTCGGTGATCGCGGTTGCCAGCGCGGCCGGGGTCATCGCCTACAACAAAAACCTGATTGCCCCAGACCGCGTTCCTAATTCCCTGGAAGATTTCTTAAAGCCTGAGTTTAAAGGTAGGAAGTTTCTTGTGGACATCCGGCCCCACTGGATGGCCTCTTTGATCCCCGGGCTGGGGAAAGAGCCGGTCCTGGAGTACGCGCGCAAACTCAAGGATCAGCAGCCCGTGTGGGCTTCAGGTCAGACCAGCGGTCTGGTTTCGATCAATAATGGAGAGTATCCGATGTATCACCTTGTCAATTATCACAGTTGTGTGCGTGTTTTGCGCAGGGATACGAAACAATCTTTGACATGCAAAGTGATCGAGCCCGTGCCGGTGCGCTTTCAAGAGAGCGGCATGGTCATCAAAACAGCGCCAAGACCGCACGCCGCGCTACTCTTTCTGGAACACGAGACCAGCCCCGAGGGGCAAAAAGTCATTGACGAGTTCGGACCGGTCAAATCTCATCTGTATGCGGGCGGAGAAATCAATAAGATCATTCAAGGAAAACAGATTTCCCTGAACGATTACCGAACTTATCGCAACTCACCGGAATGGATGAAGATGGTGGTCGAAGCCTACGGCTTCCCGAGAGCAGATAAAAAATAAGGTTTCTAAGTTATCTCTGTCTTTTGTTGTTTCAGTTTGCTTTTCTTTCACTTTTTACTTTCTTAATACCCGTGCTTTTCAATTACCGGTTGAAGCCGTTCGAGGTTGCGCTTGATCTCGTCGGTCTGGGACATCTCAGCCCACGATTCCTCCGCGAGCTCCTGCCGAACCATTTTTTCCACATCGGCGCGCGTGATGGATTTTGCAAGGACTCCCGCGTCGATGTGCTCTTCCAGAATGCGCCAGATCCCTTCCACGCTCACATGGCCGTCGATCGGAAAAAAACTACCCT
Organism: Binatia bacterium; assembly: GCA_050735755.1. Classification (GTDB taxonomy): domain Bacteria; phylum Desulfobacterota; class Binatia; order UBA9968; family UBA9968; genus DATMAM01. Next base: position 10,742 of record JBOHVR010000602.1, on the reverse strand, counting down.
CCATATTAATTAACGGCACGAGGTCGCGCATGCGCTCCGCTTCGTCGGGATTGTTAACCCTGAGCTTCGCCTCGACGTAGCGGACGAAAGGAAAATTCTCCGGGGCCATCCGCATAAAATGATAGGCGCGGATCGAGGCTTTCCAGTAGCGCTTGATCAGCTCGGGGTTTCGTTGGACGAAAGACTTTCGCGCGACTGTCACCCGGTCCGGCCGGCCGTGCGGCTTGGTGTCCTCCACGAAGTCGTAGAGTTTGTTGAAGCCTCGCTCCAACAGCATCGGCACCCACGGGTTCTGCACGATCGCCGCGTCCGTCTCTCCAGCCAGCAGCGGCTTCCACGCCTCCCGCATCGAGCCGTATTTGTAGCCGATCTTCCAGTCGATTTCTCGTTCGGGATCAATGCCGAGCTTTCGGAATTGATGCTCGTACCACATCGTTGCGATGCCGCCCTTGTACCAGTCCCCGACCCGCTTGCCGCGCAACTCCGCCAGCGACTTGATCCCAGTCGCCGCGATCAAGGTGCCCCGGTACTGATTGCGCCACCCGCCAATGATCCACACTTCATCGTTGCCCAAAGCAAGCTCCGCAAACGGCGTGCGTACGTGCACATCGGGAATAATATCGATCCCAAAGGCGATCATGTCGCGAATGACAGTGCCGACTTCATCGTAGCGCTCGCCATCGGGCCGCGTCGAATCGATCGCTTTGGGATTAATTTTCGCGTGGACGATCTCCGCGTCCACTCCTTCCTGGGCGAAAAAGCCCGCTTCCTGGCAGAGAAAGGCGTGTTGGATATGAAAGGCGTGCCAGCAACCGTTACCGACTCTAAGTTTCATGGCTTACTCCAGAAAAAGTTTGTACGTAAACTAACAAAGCAGCAAGGAAAGAGTCAAGCAAGCGCTCCAACTGGTAGTGACTCATTCTGGCAATTGTAGGATGGGTGGAGGCGCCACGCGCCGATACCCCTCGTCTTTGGAACCGGTGAGTTATGCGCATGAAATGGGTCCGTGTCGGTCTGCCGATCTCCCCACATGAGGAGGAGCATCAGGATGGAGGCGCGCTTTCCAAGTCCATAGCGCGGGGTGTGGTGCAACGCGATTCTGCTGAAAACTCCCGGTCGACGTGCTCCAGTACGAACGGAGAAGCGACAACGCCCTTCGGCGATTTCATTATTGCACGCCACACGGGCAGCAGTCTCGTGGCTTATCGCGGCGCTACCACAAGCGGCACAAGCGGCGCAAGCTACCACAAGCGGCGCAAGCGTTCTTGACAGTGAGGGTATGACAGTAGTAATGGCAGGTAGTACACTCTGCGGGGGATGCGGGAAAAAAACGCAAAGGGGGAGCTATGGAGATCGAAAAAAAACTTAACGCGCTGGGATTCCAGGTCCCGAGCGTGCCGGAGCCCGCTGCCAACTATATCGGGTACGTACGAGTGGGGAACTTGCTTTTTGTCGGCGGCAATACGGGACGGATCAACGGGGTGAGAAAATACAACGGGAAAGTGGGCGGGACGGTCAGTCTCGAGCAGGCCTATGAGATGGCGCGCGACTGCGCCTTAAATCATCTCGCCATCATCAAAGCCGCGCTCGGCGATCTCGATCGTGTAGAGAGGATCGTCAAGGTGCTGGGCTACGTCAACGTCGCGCCGGGATTCAAGGACATGCCCAGGGTCGTCAATGGCGCATCCGACTTGCTCGTGAACCTGTGGGGCGATCGCGGACGGCATACGCGCGCCGCGATCGGCGTCGCGTCCCTGGGAAGCGATGCTCCGGTGGAGACGGAGATCATCGTTCAAGTCCGTGACGAGTAAAGGCGGAGCGAACCTTAAATTGCCAAACCAATCAGGAGGGCATTGAAGATGGCTGAGAGAATCGATCCGGGAAGCATGGCCTTCTCCAAAGAGGAAAATGAATGGCTGACCCGAGTGGGTCCGGGCACGTTGATGGGTGATTTGTTCCGGCAGTACTGGATACCGATTTTACCGGCATCGTTTCTCTCCGAACCTAAGGGCGTACCGAAACGCGTGCGGCTCCTGGGTGAAGATCTGGTGCTCTTTCGTACCCAGCGCGGAGAGGTGGGATTGGTCGGAGCGTATTGTTCTCATCGTCTCGCGCCGCTTTTTTTTGGTCGAATTGAAGAGGACGGGATTCGCTGCCCATACCACGGCTGGAAGTATTCTCCAGGCGGGAAGTGTGTGGAAATGCCTAACGTGCCTCCGGAGCAGCAATTCAGTGACATGATCCATCATCCAGGCTACCCCTGCGTTGACCATGGCGGCATCATCTGGACCTATATGGGTCCATCCAAGGAACTGCCTGCTTTACCTGAGTTTGAATTTACCATGGTTCCCGACGATCAGCGCAGGCATCGCCTGTTTCGTTCGGAATGCAACTACCTTCAGGTGCTCGAAGGCGGTATCGACCCAACCCATGTCATGTGGCTCCACTCGCCGTATGATTTGGCGGACAATGAAGTGGCCGAGAAGAACCAAGGGCCTCAGCAAGTGGTGGCGAATAAATCGCAGCAACGAACGCCGGAGACGATTGAGATCGTGGACACACCGGGTGGCTTCACGTACGGGGCAAGGCGGCCGCTTCGAGACGGCACGAGTCTGTGGCGCGTCAACCAGTTTATTGTCCCTTTTTACAGCATGCCGCCCGGCGGCGATTTACGCGGCGCGCGCATGTATGTTCCGATTGATGACGAGAGCTGCGTTAAATGGCAAATCGGCTGGTATCCGACACGCGAGATCATGCAGAATACCAAAGAGACCCCGCGCCTGTATCAGGAGGACGAGGCGTTTGGTCCGGCGACCACTCAGCCCTTCGGCTTCATCATCCCGAAAGCCAACAAGTCGAACGACTATCTTATCAACTGGCAAATTCATACCAGCCGGCGCTTGGGCATTGCCGGCGTCAATCTGCAGGATATGTGTGTCACTGAGAATGAAGGGCCGAACCCGATTCTGGACCGGACCAGGGAAAATCTCTGTAGCGGTGATCAAACGACTTTCAAGGCGCGCCGCATTTTGCTAAATCTCGCAAAAGCGTTACGCGAGCGCGGGACCCCTCCGGCCGGGGTTCGCGACCCGAGCATTTATCGCGTTCGGGCCACGTCCAGCGTAGTGCCCGACAACGTCAATTGGGTTGAGGCACTGAAGGACAAAATGACGGTCGTCAAAACCGCGGCGTAGGCGCGGGCCGCTACTCGCGCCGGAAAAGCGGTTCACGTTCCGTGAGGCGCTCGAAAACGCTACACCTCCGGCCCGTTGCCTTGATCAGGCACTTCAAGAAACGCGCGCAAGAAAATTGGGGAAAAAGGAAAGCGGAAACAGAGGGATTAGAAGTCGCGAATCTGAGGGAATGATGGAGAGGAGATCTTTTGTTTGGTCGGATTGCCGTGCGGGACGAGGTTCTTCTTCTTAAAGATTCTTCTATCTAAACCGTACAGGCGCATCTTGCGTGAAAGCGTTCTCACGCCGATGCCGCAGCTTTTGGCCGTCATGCCGACGTTGCCGCCGAACGCATCCAGTTTTTGCGTCAGATATTGCTTTTCCTGCTCTTTTAGCCATTCGTCCAAGGAAGCAGCGGAAAAAGGCTCTTCGTTCGGCTGAAAGTCTTCGGCGATATCGGGCAGGTCCACCGCTTCGATAACCTTTCCCGTGGTTAACACAATGGCGCGCTCGAGCACGTTCTGAAGCTCGCGGATGTTGCCCGGCCACCCATAGTCCATGAGCAGACCCATCACGGGCTTGGAAATCGCTGTGATGCCTTTGCTCGCCGCTACCGGATGATGATGAATAAAATCGTGCACCAGAAGCGGGATATCCACTGTGCGCTCCTGCAGCGGTATGAGGTGAATAGGAATGACGTTGATCCGATAATAGAAATCGGAGCGCATCTTTCCCTGTGTGACTAAGCTTTTCAGCGGAACGTTCGTCGCGGCGATCACGCGCATGTCAACGCGAATCGGCTTGTTACCGCCCAGCCGCTGGACTTTCTGATCCTCGAGGACGCGAAGCAGTTTTCCCTGCATCACAACGGACATGCTCTCAATTTCGTCCAAAAAGAGCGTGCCTCCATGGGCGAGTTCGATTTTTCCGGCTTTCGCCTGGTCCGCGCCGGTGAAAGCTCCTTTCTCGTAGCCAAACAGTTCGCTCTCGAGCAGGCTTTCGGGGAACCCCGCGCAATTGATGGTGGCAAAAGGTCCCTCGCGCCGGGCGCTGTGATAGTGCACGGCGCTTGCAACCAATTCTTTTCCGGTCCCCGTTTCGCCCTCGATAAGAACGGTCATGTCCGTAGGCGCCACCATGCGAATGATTTCGAATACCCGATGCATCTCGGGCGTCTTGCTCAGCATGCCTCCGAACTCAGAACCATTCTTCAGGCACCGGCGTAGATGGCGAATCTCAGTGTAAACCTTGCTGTTTTCAAGCGCGGCGCGGGTAGACTCTTGCACCGCCGCTAAATCAAAGGGCTTAACAACAAAATCGCTTGCCCCTAGTTTTAGCACATTGACGGCAGTCTGAATGTCCGAATACCCGGTAATGGCGATAACCGGAACATCGGGGGAATTCTGGTGAATATGGCCGATCAATTGGACTCCATCCATTCCCGGAAGCTTGATATCGGTAATCACGAAATCGATGTCTGCTTCAGCCAGATGTTCGATGGCCTCCTCGGCAGAGCCGACGGCTACAACCGTGTACCGGCTCTGAGCATACAAACGCTCTAGCTGGGAGCGCATACTCGCATCGTCATCCACCACCAGCAGCTTGGGCGTCTGCAAGGTGATCGCCGCTGCCGGCCCGCTGCCGGCCAAATCGTCACCGCCCGATCGCGAAGTGAAATCGACGGCCCGCAAGGCCTTATTTTTAGTGAGTTCAGGCAATGCCACGAGCGTAGTCCCTCGGAGGCTGTCAGATTGAGGACTCAGAGGGAACCTTGATCAAAATAGAAAAGACTCCTTGATCGCACCTCTCTTTGCGGAAAATGATTTTCCCAAAATGACGCCGCAGGATTTGTCGCGCCATGGCCATGCTCAGACCGACCCGGCAGCCATTCAACTTGAGAAAGGGGCGAAAGACATCTTTTTCTTCAACCGTGATCGAAGTCGGGGACGCCGTCACCAGGTTCAACTCGATGTAATCGGCGTCGCCCATCCGCTGCAATCCCGCCTCAATCTTCAGCTCACCTCCCTGTGGGAGAAGCGCGCAGGAAAAATCGATCACCCGCTCCAAAGCGCTCCGGAATTGCTCGTCTAGCGACACCCTGGGCAGCGACTGGCGCAGCACGACCGTGATACGAATTTTCTGAGCGACGAGTTCGCTTTGGCGACTGTGGATCACCTCGTTCAGGACCGCGACCGGATCTTCGGACGTGAGCTGCAGCGGCGGAGGCGAGAGGTATTCTTCTATTTCATGAGCGAGTTTGCGGATCTGCTTGACTCCATTGGTGACCATCAAGGAATTCTCCGGCGCCAACGCCCCCGACAACCGTAGCAGATCAAGCTCCCCGCTAATCGCTTGCAGACTGTTGCCAATTTCGTGCGTCAACCCGCGCACCAACTCGCGCACCTGCTGGACTCCGCCAAGTTCATCTTCGCCGGCCGGGTCCTCGCTGTAAAGGCTCCACACTCCCGCCGCATCGCCGTGGATAGGATAGGAAACCGAGACTTCTCTTAGCCGAATCTCGGTGGCGCGATGGTTTGGCAAGAAACGGTAAGAGCAGGCGACTCTTTTCTCCCCCCTTTGGAGTTTCGTCCATTCCGATAAAAAACCCGCTCGATCCCGCGACGGTATTCGATCCGTCCACAGGGAAGGGTTTTTCCGAAAATCGTGCTCGCAGAAGCCGAGAAGCTGCCGGGTGGAATCGTTGAACACGCATAAGCGGCGATCGCGACTCCAAAGAGCTACCGGACAGGGAATCAGCTCAAGGATCGACCCGGCTTCGACGCGTCCTGCCTTTAACGAACCCCAAAGAGAATTTTGTTCCTCGGTAAGGATGTTGGAAGCGGTATTACTCAGAGCTTTCTGATACCGCTTTCTTCCCAAAAAAGAACTTACATTGTTGGCCATATTAAGAGAGCCGACGCTACTCCCGCCTTCTATGCCTGGATTTTTACGAAGCCTGGAAGGTCGTTACGAACTGAAACTCGAGCGAGCCTTAGGCGAGGAGTCGTGAATGCTGATTTCTTTTGTGTAAAGCCCGAGCTTCTTTGCTTGCATGTAACAGGAAGTACAAACAATCATCCGAAGCAAGACAACGCCCGATTCTTCGCTCACAACCAGATAGGCCTTGCCCAAAGACATCTCGCCACAGTGATCGCATACGAATTCCATACCTGAAATTGAGCAAGGAGCATGCCACTTCTGTTTATAAACGCCCTCGCTCTTGTAGTAAGCGCATGACGGCCAATTCTAAGCGAAAATCGTCCCAATGTCGGGATAATGAATGAGGTTCCTTCTTCACTCTCGCGACATGTGAACTCCTAAGCGGGAGGCGGATGGAGGAAATTTCCCCTCATGCGAAAAAATTCCTGCAGGGAATTACCTGCAGAAACTTCTCAAACCCGACGCGCAAATAATAGCGGCTACCGTGGCGGAAATGGATTCGATCTGCGGCGGCAACTTGAGTATGGCGCCGACAATCAAAACAATGATTTGCATGCTCGAACTATCTATTTTATCCGCCAAGTTCAAGATATCCTCCGTGCATAGCCCTCGCCGCAGGTCTTCTCTCACTTCACCAAAGAACCATCGCCCGTCCTGTTGTAACTCCTTGTAGATCGCTTCAAGTCCTCCGCTCCCAATCATCGTGTCAAGCGCGGGCGGCGCCTTTGCCTCCCTATCCTTACTATCCTTGGGCTCGCTCAAATCAGAAAAATACCTTATGATGCCGGCGACCCGAGCGGGCCGGACGGAGGCGAGCAGCTGGCAACCCAACACCACATAGAGTTCGTCAAGGCTGATGACAAGGAGCTTCATCGCCTCTTCAGTCAATTCTTCAATCGTAAGCTCTTTCATGACCATGTCATGCGTTCCTTTGCGACGAGACAATTGAAGCCATGCAACCCGGCGGGGGGAACGGACTCAACAGCTTGCTGAAAAGGTCTGTCTTTGAAAGGTCAACAGAATTTCTCGAAAACGGGCCCCAGGCGCGTCTCTTCCGGAGGCAGCCGATGAGGCTGTGCATCTCAACCAACACCCCGCTGTGCAACCCGCGCGCGAAACGTGCATCTGCCCGGCCGCGAATGCTCCTGGCTGCGGCACGGAAGCGAGAGAAAGCCTCAAAACGGAACCACGCCCGGCGGAGAAATTTCTCTAAGCGCGTTGCGCGTATCGACAATTAACGGGCTGAGCTGAGCAACGCGAGCGTAGTCCACCGCTGAATGATCCGTGAGAATCACCACGCAATCCATGGACTGTAGGGTCTCGGGAGTTAACTCGATCGATTTTATCGCTTTGTCTCCGATCGTAATCAACGGCACATGGGGGTCGGAAAACTGAACGCTCGCCCCTTTTTCGTGCAGTCCTTCTATCACCTGCAGGGCGGGCGACTCGCGAATGTCGTTGGTATCGCGTTTGTACGCCACGCCTAGCGCGAGGACTCGAGACCCCTTGAGCGGCTTGCCCCTTTCATTCAATGCGTCTGCGATCACGCGAATGGTAAATGTCGGCATTTGATTGTTGATGTGTCCTGCGAGCTCGATGAGTCGCGGTTCGCAACCGTTCATTTTTGCTTTCCAGGTGAGATAATACGGATCCACGGGAATACAATGGCCGCCTAAGCCCGGGCCCGGGTAAAACGGCATGAAGCCGAACGGCTTAGTTCTCGCGGCCTCGATCACTTCCCAGACGTTAATGCCCAGGCTGTGGCAAGTCAGGGCCATTTCATTGGCCAGGGCGATATTGACGCTGCGGAAAGTGTTCTCCAGGAGCTTGACCATTTCGGCGCAATCCGGGGAAGAAACCGAAACGACCTTTTCAACGAACTGTTCGTAGAGCAGGACGGCAATCTCGGTGCAGCGGGGCGTCACGCCGCCAACCACCTTGGGGATATTGCGCGTGGTATAGGTTGCATTACCCGGATCGACTCGTTCCGGCGAGTACGCGAGAAAAAAATCTTGGCCTACTTTAAGGCCGGTTTCCTCAAGTATGGGCAAAACAACCTCCCGGGTCGTCCCCGGATAGGTGGTGCTCTCCAAGACAATGAGTTGCCCCGGGCGAATATGGTTGCGTATCGCTTCGACCGCGGCAACGACGTAGGAAAGATCTGGATCCTTGTTTTTTCGCAACGGGGTCGGGACGCAGATATTCAAAGTATCCAACCTCTCGACCGCGGCGAGAGATTGCGTCGCTCTCAGCTTGCTGGCGGACACGAAAGACAAAAGCGTTTCGCTGGGCACGTCCAGCACGTAGGAAATGCCGGCATTCACCGAGTCGACCTTCTCTCTGATAAGGTCGATCCCTGTGACCTGGAATCCTTCGCGCGCCATTTCGACTCCCAGCGGAAGGCCCACGTATCCCAGGCCCACGACCCCCGCTTTGGCCGAGCGGTCACGAATCTTTTTCTTCAAGTCCCGCGCGAGCTGCGGCCGCTGAATCGCCCTTCGATCCCTGGACAACTGAATAGCCGCCTCCGAATATTCCATAGACCTTCCTCCTTAAACAATTTTGCTTTGCTTGATCGCGAATGCGATCCGAAACGGTCTTTCATTGAATCCGGCAGTGAAAAGGCAGGGACAAATTGAGCGGCGCCAGCATCAAATTCCTCGACGAAGGACCCGGCAGGAGCAATGTTTTCCACACGATGCTGACATTCCTCTCGCTCAATACCGGGCCAAAGCTCTTGCCGGTTACAAAAAAGCGGTCAATCAGCAGGTGCGCCGCTTTCAGGCTGACTCTCCCAAACGTGGGTTGAGCCAGAAAAAGCTCGCGCATCATTTCGGGAGCCATTTTGATCAGGTGGCGGCGATCCATATAGCTCAGCAGCAAGAAAAGGTAGGTCGCCGCAACCGACCCCTGGATCCAATGGAGGATCCGGTCCCAGCGCAAATCGCCCCCGGCACGGTGCAAGAGAAAGATGGCGTCCACGAGCGCGATCATGCCGCCTAAACGTGTGAAATCCTGGCCCCAATGCGCGGCGAGGTAGACCAGTTGCAATTCAGCGCTGAGCCGGTAGGCCTCGCGGCCGTGAAATTGCGATCGGCGGCGCTGGGCCAGAACGTTTTCCGGACTGAAAACGGGGGCGCGGCTGGCTCTTTTATGCGGCGAGAACAGGCCGTGATGAACTTCAACCCAAACGTTTTGGCCGGGGTGAAAAAACGGCGCCGCGTGATGATGGTTGCCGTACCGTTGCGCTGGATCAGGACAGGGTTGGCGATAACCGAGCGCCTTCAGCGTGGCCTCGACGGCCGGCAAGGCTTCCTTGGCGACGAGGAAATCCAAGTCGCGCATGGATCTCAGGTGAGACTCAGGATACCACTCCTCACTTACCGAGATTCCCTTGAGAAGCGTTAGCGGCGGCGCGTTTCGTCGGCAAGCATCAATGATTTCCCCCATCGCTTCCACCTGATCTCCCGCCACGATCCGCGCTGTCAGATCAGCCGCCTTAAGTGACCCCCAATACGGAAACGCCGAGTTATCGGGCCTTTCTTTAACCGCGCGAAAAAACAACGGCCCGAGCCCGCTTTCAAGAGCCCACGCAACCGGCACGGCGTCAAAGCTATCCAGCGACAAGTCGCCGCGCCCGCTGGCGATCGCTTCGAGTAAGTAAAGAAGCGGCGGCCCGCGGCGCTGGCGCATGCGCTTGGAAAGAGCGTCATTGAGCCCGGCGGTCATCATAACGGCAGGAAAGGATCGGGCGCGGAGCCGACAGGTTTAGGCGGCAGCCGGAGCGGCCAAAGTTTGGCTAATCAACGCGCACGTAAGGCGAAGATCTCCCGAATCGAGGCGAAATGAAGGAACCCTTTGCGCGATCGTGACCGCTGCCGGGAGCCCGTCTTCCGCGTGTGCCAGCGGATTCAAAGCCTGCGCGAACAAGCGCGCCGCCGCCTCCGCCGGGCTCACCGGATGCACCGCCGGAAACTTCAAGGCCGGACAGTACGCGAGAAAAAATATCGCCGTTAGCGGCGTCGCTTCCATCGCCGCGCGATGAGGCAAGTGCTGCACCGGAATATGCAACGTGGATCGGGTTCGCACGGTTTGCGCGGGGAGCCCATACGGACCCGGCGGCTCTCCTTTTAGGCATAGCGCATGCGCGTACGGCTGCACCTCGAGGCGGTCCAAATCCAACGGAGCCAACTCATCGCTCAAATAGCCAAAGCCATGGTGCAACAAAGCCCAGCTCGTCGTCGACTTTCCCTTTCCCGACGCCGCGACTAGGAGAACGGCTCGGCGCGCACGCGCCAATCCCGCCGCGTGAACAAAATATAGATCGCGGCGCAGTTTCTGCAGTTCGATCGTTAGATCCTTTTCCAGGAGAAAAAGCAGATCGGCCTCGTCGCCCGCGATCAGCGGTTCGCGCCCGCGCCGCCGGATGCGATAGCCGGATCCTCTGGAGGATTGGCTGATTTTATAGGCAAGATCGGGAGACGCCGATTTCTCGATTAGCATTTGGGCGTAGTTAGCGCGGACCAGCTCGAAGGCATCGCGATCCCGGCATTCAATTCTCACGCTGCACCTCAGGATCTCGAGACCGAGCACATAGAGCTGACGTGACGGAATCATGTTTCCAGAGAT
>JBOHVR010000601.1:0-10692 GCA_050735755.1 Binatia bacterium | reverse complement strand
CTTCCACGTCCGCGCGGCGGGGCGCCAGCGAAGGCGGGTCGAGAATGACAATATCAAACTCGTCGCCGCACGCTTTGAGAAAAGAAAAAGCGTCCGCCTTGATCCAATCCTCTTGCACGACCGGGAGTCCGTTCAAATTGAACGTCTGCTTTCCCAATTCCAAAGCCGTCCTGGACGATTCTACGGAAACGACCTGGCTCGCTCCTCCCGCAGCGGCATAGGCCGCAAAGCCGCCGGTATAGGCAAAACAATTGAGAATCCGCTGGCCGCGCGCCAAAGTTTTGACTAGAGAGCGGTTGTCCCGCTGATCGAGGAAAAATCCCGTCTTCTGCCCGGCTCTAATGTCCACCAGAAATTTAACGTCATTTTCTTTGACTTCAACCAAATCGGGCGGCTCTGCGCCGACCAGAAGGCCTACTCGCAAGGGCAGCCTTTCCTCCCCCCGCACTCCACCCTCGCTTCGCTCATAGACACCCTTTGCCGGCACCGCTTCATCTAAAGCGCCCACGACGTCTTCCCGCAGGCTGTCCATTCCTTCCGTTAAGAACTGACACACCAAAAAGTCATTGTAGCGATCGACGACAAGCCCGGGGAGAAAATCTCCCTCGCCGTTCACCAGACGATAAGCATTGGTTACAAAGGAAAGATGTTCCGCGCGCAGTGCGTCCGCCTGCCCAAGGCGCCGGGTAAAAAAGCCTCGGTCAATCGTTTCTTGCTCCCAGGTGAGGACCCGAACCCGTATTTGCGAGCGGGGGCTGTGCATTCCGCGCGCGATCCAGTTGCCGCTGTGATCCAACACATTGCATAGAAGCGGCGGTTGAGCTTGTCCTTCTACCTTCTCGATTGCGCCCGAGAAAATCCACGGGTGGCCTCGCAGAACAGGCGCTTCTCTACCCTTTTTTAGAACAATCCGCTGCAAGAAAGCCTCAAATGGGCAACTGAGAGGGTTTTAGGATTTGAATTTAAGAGTGTGAGTAGAAAAGAGACTATTTGTGACGCACAAAGTCTCCGCTCTTTCCACCGCTCTTGTTCACCAGACGAATCTCGCCGAGCGACATTTCCCGATCGGCGGCTTTGCACATATCATAAATAGTCAGTCCACAAACTGCGACCGCGGTCATCGCTTCCATTTCCACTCCCGTTTTACCGCTGACCCGCACCACGGCCTCGATCTCCACCCGAGCTGGATTCTGCTTCGGTGTGAGGGCGATTTCCACGGAACTGATATTGAGCGGATGACACATGGGAATCAAATCGGGTGTCCTCTTCGCCGCCATGATGCCGGCGACGCGCGCGACCGCGAAAACGTCGCCTTTAGGAATTTTCTTCTCCACGATCAGCGCAAGTGTTTCCGGTCGCATCGTGATGCATCCCCGCGCCGCCGCCACTCTATCGGTAACGTCCTTTGCGCTCACGTCCACCATGCGCGCCCGCCCCGCTTCGTCGAGGTGGGAAAGGGCGGAGGTTTTCTTGGCACTGATTCCGGCCATGGGGTTTTTATGCTACATAAATTGCATGGAGAAAAAAAGCCACTATCGCGTGATCATTCTCGGCTCCGGCGCCGCCGGGCTTACGGCGGCGATTTACGCCGCGCGCGCAAACCTGCAGCCCTTGGTAATCGAAGGAGCCCAGCCCGGAGGTCAACTGACGATCACGACCGACGTTGAGAATTACCCCGGATTCGCCAATGGGATTTTGGGGCCGGAGCTTATGGCGGAGTTCAAGAAACAGGCCGAGCGTTTTGGGACGGAGACGGTGTTCGGCGATGTCACCACAGTCCAGCTTGGAACGCGGCCCTTCAAGATCCTTATCGCCAAAGAATCTTACACCTGTGACGCCTTGATTATCGCCACGGGTGCATCGGCCAAGCTGCTCGGGCTGGGATCCGAGAAAAAACTGATGGGCCACGGGGTCTCCGCATGCGCAACTTGCGACGGCTTTTTCTTTCGGGAAAAAGAGGTCGTCGTCGTCGGCGGCGGCGATACGGCATTGGAGGAGGCCCTCTTTCTTACCAAATTCGCAACTAAAGTTACCCTCATACACCGCCGCAATGAACTCCGCGCTTCGAAGATTATGCAGGAGCGCGGCATGAAAAATACCAAAATTTCCTTTATCTGGGACTCGGTGGTCGAGGAGATTTACGGCGATCCCAACAACGGCGGCGTCAAAGGAGTCAAGCTAAGAAACGTGAAGACCGGAGCTCATCAGGATTTCCGCTCCGACGGAGTTTTTATCGCCATCGGCCACGAGCCCAACAGCAGGCTCTTTGTCGGGCAGTTGGAAATGGATGAGATTGGATATTTGATCACCCGCAACGGCACCAAAACCAATGTTCCCGGAGTGTTCGCCTGCGGCGACGTGCAGGATCGAGTCTATCGTCAAGCCGTAACTGCAGCCGGCTCAGGTTGCATGGCCGCCATCGACGCGGAACGATTCTTGGAAAGTCAGGATTAAGAGTCTGCACCGTTCCCGACTTCTTGCGCCGGGTCCAAGCGCAGGCAGTGACCTCAAAACCTTTAACGGCTTGCATGATAAGCGGCTAGAACAGCGTTGTCGATTTCAGAACGGCGCCTCGGCTCCGCCGCTTCCAGCAGAAGTTGCCTACCGCGGCTGCGCAACGACGTCAATGACGGCTGGCCGGCCACCCTGGACAACTTCAATCGCCTTATCGAGTGCCGCGCCAAGCTGATCCGGCTCCGTGATCGGTCCGAAGCCTTCGACGCTGAAAGCGCGCGCGATCGCCGCAAGATCGGGCGCCGGATCGTTGATATGGATTCCGATCCCCTTGTTTTCCACCGGGCGCTCGCGCCGGACCGCCATCCGTTCCTGATGCTCCTCGTCGTTGTAATACGAGCGGTTGTTGAAAACGATGGTGAGCAGCGGAATGTTGTAACGGGCGGCCGTCCAAAGGGCGTTGGACGTCATGAGGAAATCGCCGTCTCCTACCACACTGACGCAGAGGCGCCCGCTTCCCTTATGGCCCAGGGCGGCGCCAATCGACGAAGGAAGACCGTAACCCACTCCGCCCCCGCGTCCACCCCCGATTCCATGAGGGGCCTCTGTGCACTCGAGGACTTCGCGCCACCGCCGCCCATGCCCGTGCACAAGCGCCCATGATTTCCCCTTGAGACGAGGATTCAGTTCGCCGTACAGGCGCGCCGACGAGATCGGCTTCTTGTTCCAGTTTTGCTCGACCCAAGTCCGCGCGCGTTTTTGCGCCTCGCTGTGGATCGCCTCTGCCTTGCCGCGTCTGGTTTCCATTCGCCGCGCCGAATCCGCATGGGAGCTAAGCTCCTTGCGGCATAGTTCGATCAGTTGCGGCAGAGCAAGCGCTGTGTCCGCCGCAATCGGCACGGCAACCGGTAAGAGCCACATGGCATCGCTCACGAGGCTCTGGCGCTCGAGATCCAGAAGCGTAATGTGAATAACCTTGGTACCGGGACGAACCGCGAGCTGCAGCGATTCCCGTTCTCGGACCGAAGGGCCCAGCGGGACACCGAGGCTGGGCACATCGAGAGCGAGAACCACGTCCGCCGCGCGCAATGCCTCTTCTCTGGACGCGGTAAGATCGAGAGGGTGAGTGTTGGGAAAAGCGAAGCGACCCTCCGCATCGATGACCGGAGCCGCAAGCAACTCAGCGATCTCTTTCAAGGACGCGAGGGCTTGCGGTCTCCGTCCGATCTCACCTGCAATGATGACCGGCCACTCCGCGTTAACGAGCAAATCGGCGGCGCTCCTGAGCGCCTCGGGGTTGGGCGCGGGCAAAGCCGGAGCGCGATAAAGACTTGCGTCGGGTACGGCTATGGGTGAAGCAATACGCTCTTCTTGAAGATCTGAATCCAGACACACGTAAACCGGGCCTTTGGGTTCTGTAGTGGCAATCCGATAGGCGCGGAGCAAGGATTCCGGAACCGACTGAACGCTATGCGGCTGGTCATCATATTTGACAAAGTCGCGGACCAAATTGCCTTGGACTAGAGCGCTGTGGACCCAATCGGTAGAGCGGCGATGATTGGTATCCTGAGGCCCGCCGCCTCCGAGATTGATGATGGGCGTACGGTCGCACCAGGCGTTAAAAATCGCCATCGACGCGTGCAGAAGCCCGACCACGTTGTGGAGTCCGGTCGCGATCGGCTCGCCAGTCGCTCGGGCGTAGCCGTTCGCCAGCGCCACCGCGATCTCCTCATGGGTGCAGAGAATGATTTCCGGCGGCTCGCCGCAACCGAAGTTGACGATTGAGTCGTGCAAGCCGCGGTAGCTTGCGCCCGGATTTAGCGCGATGTAGCGAATCCCAAGCTCACGTAATACCTCGACCATGAGGTCTGAGCCATAAATCGCTTTGCTGGGCTTTCCGCCTTCTGAATTGTTTTCCGCCACTTTGTGCGTCCTCCTTCGCGTCCCAGGTCTAAAAGAGCTCGGCAGGGAAAATATCCCTACTAGGATGCAAGGTCAACCGCTGACATCCATGGGCAACGACCGCGACCGTTCTTTACACGCAGCTTGTCAGCCACTCAACTCGTTAAGTCTGCTCTGAACGTTGTCTTTCAGCCACTTCCGATCCCACCATTCGGTCGGAAGCACGGGCACACCGTGAAGCAGAACGGCGTAATGAAGGTGGTCTCCCGCGGCGAGACCGGTTTCACCGGTTTTCCCCAGCGCCTGCTTTCGCTTTACTGGATCCCCTAACTTCACATCCATCGAGCTCAAATGGCTGTAAAGTGTAAAAATCCCCATGCCATGGTCCAAAATCACCGTATTCCCGTAGATCCCTAACGCCCCGGCAAAAACCACGGTGCCATCGTTCGCCGCCTCAACGGGCGTGTTCTTGGTCACGGCCAAGTCATAGCCCAGGTGATAGGCGTGATCGATTTTTTCGCCTTTATAGACGTAGGTTCTCTCATCAGCAAAATTGGCTTCGACTTTGGAATTGCTGAGCTGATGAAAAGGCTCTTTCCAAAGCATCTCGGGCTTGGACTGCCGGCAAATCTCCTTGATCATCTCTTCGTTCTTTTTCCGCATTTCCCGGTTGACCTTGAGAAACACCGCTTTCAGGTCTTGGCCTGCGGATGAAGTCGCACCGAGCAGAGGCGCGACTTTACTTTCAATAAAGTGATCGTCGATCGACAGGGTGCTTTTCCGATAACGAACTCCCTTAAGGGTGTAAGAAAGCGTCATCTGCCTGCCATTGCCCGCTCCGTCTTCGGCTACAATCACCGCTTTATCTTTTTCACCCAAGTCGTACGGGTAGGCGAAAAATGCCGCAAAACGATCGCGATCTTTGACTTTATATCCAGGAAAAAAATAGTGCGCGATTTGAACGCCGGTCTTTTGGGCGTCGGCGGATGCCTTGTAAATCACGAAGCCGGTGCCGCCAAAATTGATATACGCGTCGCCGCTCACCAGCTCCAAGGTTGGAGGAGTCGTATCGAGAATAATATTTTTTTGCACTGCCGTCTCGTTACCGCGGAAGAATTTCCAGTAAGAACGGTCGCTGGCTTTGATCTGGAGAACGGCAGGCCCGTCCTTGACACCCATTTTGTCCGCCGCCAGATTAACTGTGACCTTTTTCTCCGTTACGACCCCTGCGGTGTAACGTTCAATTAAGATCGGATAGTCCACTCCTCCGGCTGACAATGTTACCGAGACGCCCGCAAGGCCCGTGCCTCTTTCTTTCACTTCAATATCAAAGGGGCGACGTCCCACAACGTTCGCAGCCAGCTTCACCTCAATCACGGGCGCGTGCCACTCGAAGCGAGGAACGAGGTAGACAATTCCGCCGATGAAGGCCGCGAAACCGATCAGAAGCAGAATGACCTTGGCCCACGCTTTCTTTCTGGAGTACCTCCGTCCTCCCAGTAAATCATTTTTCCGTTGCATATGTCCGAACTCCAAATTGGGAGACTTTTATAATGCTTTTTCGCCTTATGAAACTCCAACCTAGATGAAAAACGAAAAAATGCATGTAATTCGAACGCAAAAAACTATGATGAGCAAGGATTTAAAATGGACGAAGTAAGAAGGACGGATTAGCCCTGGCCTTCACGCAATCGGTCACGGCATCTCTCTTTTAAAAGGCGTCGGACCGACCCCTTCTTTCCAGAGCCTCGAAACGCTCTTATCGGATCGGACGATAACTGCACGCCTTTCTCTATCGCGATCTTACGGTTCAATGCTGCGCCTCGAAGACTCTTGGCTCTTTCTTTCTTTTTTACGGTCCGACTTCCGCCGCGGGTTGTGCCCTTTTTGCGCATAGCCCATTATAACCTTATTCCCATGTGCGGTTTTTTATCAAGCCGGAATTCAGCCGAACCTAAAACTTACTTTTTTCCTCCTCTATCCGCAATGATTTCCTGTGCCGCGTTATACCCGGGAATGCCGGTCACGCCGCCGCCCGGGTGAGTCCCCGCGCCGCAGAGGTAAAGGCGCTGGAGCGGTGTGCGGTACCTGGCCCAGCCGGGAACCGGCCGCATGAAAAACAGCTGATCGAGCGCCATATCGGCATGATGATAGTGGCCTTCCGGTAAGCCATAGATTTCTTCGAGGTCCAGCGGCGTCAAGACCTGCGAGTGCAGGATCGAATCCTTGAAATTCGGCGCGTAGGCACTCACCGCGTCGATGACGAGCCTTCCCAACTCGTCGCGCTTTTCTTTCCAGTCGCCGTTCTTCAAACGATAAGGGGTATATTGAACGAGAATCGAGGCGACATGTTTTCCCGCCGGCGCTAACGTTGGGTCCAAAACGGAGGGGATCAAAACCTGCAGAAAAGGTTTTGTCGAATAATCGCCGTATTTCGCATCATCAAACGCGCGCTCGATGTCGTCCAGGCTCGAACCGATCTGCACGATTCCCGAGCCAATGGGCGCTGCGTCTTGACCGCTCTTCCAGCGAGGCAATTCGCTCAACGCTGCATTGACCTTGGCGCAAACCCCCGCGCAGCGGATGTTGCGAACCTGGAGTAAAAAATCTGGCTCGAGGTGCATGGAATCGATTAGGTTGAGGAAAGTAGGCTTGACCCCGATAGCGGAGACCACCGCGCTCGCGGCACATTCCTCGCCGCTCTCCAGGACGACACCCGTGGCATTTTCGTTTTTGACAAGAACCTGCGTTACTTTGGCTTCCGTCCTGATCTTTGCGCCCAGTCGCTCTGCCGCCTGTGCAAGCGCGCTGCTCAAGCGGCCCATCCCTCCTTGCGGAACCGTCCAGAATTGAAAAGGCCCCGGGCCGGAAAAAAGGTGATGGTACAGCAACAACAACGCAGTTCCCTGAGACCGGGGAGCAAGAAAATTTCCCACCAGCGCGCTCCCGCCGATGGCGGCTTTGAGCGCATCGTTTTGAAACCATTCATGCAAAAAGTCGAACACCGACATTGGCAAGACCCTGAAAAGCTCCCGCCTTGCGCTTTTTCCCAATCCCCAATATTTTCCGCACAGCTCAAGCAAAGGCATGAGACCTGACAGGCTCCCATCCTTCAATTCAGGCGGGGGCTTGAGAAGCAACGCCTGCAAAAAGCCGGATAACTTTCTTAGCAAAGCGCCGAAGCTCGCGTACTGAGTCGCATCGGATTTTGATAACCGTTCAATCTCCCGCTTTGCCTTCGCTTCATCGCGCCAAAGCGGTAGCCAAGCGCCTCCGGGCAGTGGCACGGAAACGCCCGGATCAAGCGAAAGCATCTTTAGCCCGTGTTGCTCGAGATCAAGATCAGCAACGATCCGTGAATAAAAAGTCCGGCACACATCGGCGCAGGAAGGGTACTTAAACCCCGCGTAAGTTTCTTCCGTTGCCGCGGCCCCGCCGGCGCTAGGGCGTTGCTCGAGAACTAAAACATTTTTCCTCGCCTTCGCCAGATACGCCGCCGCCACAAGACCGTTGTGGCCTGCCCCGATGATGATAGCGTCGTAATGCAACATAGAGCCCAAGTAATGAAACCCCAGGAACCTAAGCTCTAGAATCCAGGAGAATCATCCTTTTCCTCAATCTTTCAGGATCTCCAGCGCGGCAAGCCGCCCGCCCGCGGCCATGACGCCGCCGCCCGGATGCGTGCCCGCGCCGCAAAGATAAAGTCCTTTGATCGGCGTGCGGTAAGACGCCCAGCCGGGCAAAGGCCGCAGAAAGAAAAGCTGATCTAAAGTTAATTCGCCTTGAAAAATGTTGCCTTCGGTCAGTCCAAACTCTTGCTCTAAATCCCAGGGAGTCACTACCTGCCGATGAAGAATAATATCCTTTAGATTGGGAGCGTACTCCGAAAGCGTGTCGATCACGGCGTCCCCGAATTGTTCTCTTTTCTCCGGCCAAGTGCCGCTCTTCAGATGATAAGGCGCATATTGCACAAAGATCGACATGACGTGCTTTCCTGGCGGCGCCATTGAAGGATCGAGCGCCGAGGGAATGATGATGTCCAAATAGGGTTTGCGCGAGTAGTTGCCGTACTTCGCGTCATCATAGGCCACTTCCAGATAGTCGATTGAAGGGCTGATGGAAATCGCCCCGCGCAGGTGCGGTCCGTTTCCCGGCAGGCAGGTGAAATCCGGCAGAGCATCAAGAGCAAGATTCACTTTCCCGGAAGAGCCGCGCATCTTAAGCTTCTCAACCTGCGCAATAAAATCCGGCTCTAACTGCTTCGGGTCGACCATTTTCAAGAAAGTCCGCTTCGGATCGACGCTGGAGACCACGACCTGGCTGTAGATTTCCTCTCCGCCCTTCAGCACCACGCCGCACGCGCGCCTGTTTTTAACCAACAACCGATCGACTTCCGCGCTGACACGGATCTCCGCGCCGTTTTTCTGAGCGGCCGCCGCGATCGCACGGCTAATGCTTCCCATGCCGCCGCGCGCAAATCCCCAAGCACGAAATGAGCCATCCAGCTCGCCCATGTAATGATGCAGCAAGACGTAGGCGCTTCCAGGCGAGCGTGGGCCCATGAAGGTGCCGATAATTCCGCTCGCTGACATTGTGGCTTTGAGCGCTTCCGTCTCGAACCACCCGTTCAAATAGTCCGCGGAGCTCATGGTCATGAGCTTGACCAAGCCGTAAAGCAGTTTTTCGTCCATCCCCTTCAGGCGCCGGCTTAGGCGCGCGATCTCTAACATATCGCGCAGATTTGGGCTTATGGGATCGGGAGGTATGATGCCCAGCAGCGGTTTTACCGCCATCGCCATGTGATGCATTAGATTGCCAAATTGTTCATAGGCTTCCGCGTCAGCGAGCGAATGCCGCATGAGCTCACGCCGCGTTTTCGCATGGTCCCCCCAACGCGCGAGATAGTTGCCGTCGGGCAGGGGAGTCAAGGTGGAATCCAAAGGAACGATCTCGAGATCGTAGCGCGCCAGTTCAAGCTCGCGCATGACCTCAGGCCGGAGCAGACTCACCACATATGAGCAAACGGAGTATTTGAACCCGGGATACACCTCCTCCGTCACCGCCGCTCCTCCAACTAAGTGCCGGCGCTCGACGACGAGAACCTTTTTACCCGCGCGCGCGAGATACGCCGCGCTCGTAAGCCCGTTGTGCCCGCCGCCAATTACAATCGCATCATACGCGTCGGCCATCTTTACTTGCCCTGGATGAAAATTTCTGCAAATTTACCGGGAATATCGATTGCAAACAAGACAGAGCCGGACAGAGACAGAGATAGAGACCGCCAATGCCGCTGCCCCTATTTTAGCTTCGATCTTCGGCTCCTTTGCTTTTCTCTGTCTCTGTCTCAAATTCTCTGTCTTTTTCGCTTATGCCGATCGGAACACCCTTCCATTCACGCACGGCGCCGCTGTGCGTCAGCCAGAACTGGCGGATTTGGTCCGGCTATTACATCGCAAGCTCGTACGAAGTCCTGCATGACTTTGAATACCACGCAATTCGCAACGCTGCCGCTCTCATTGACGTAAGCCCGCTCTACAAATACGAGCTCATCGGAAGCGATACAGAGAAGCTCCTCAATCGGATCCTGACACGCGACGTCCGGCGCTGCGCCGTTAGCCAGGCCATGTACACGTGCCTCTGCAACGAGACAGGAAAGGTCATTCAGGACGGCACCGTTTTTCGCCTGGCCGAACATCACTACCAACTGAATCTGGCTGACCCGAGCTACCGCTGGCTAAAGCTCAATGCGTACGGGATGGATGTCCAGATCGAAGACGTTTCTGAAGACGCGGCGGTGCTCGCCGTCCAGGGACCGCTGTCCCGCGACATTCTCAAACAGGTTACGGACGCGGACCTGGATCGGCTGCGATTTTTCCGGCTCGTTTTTGCCAAAGTCGGCGATGTTTCCGGGATTGTATCCCGGACGGGCTATACGGGTGATTTGGGCTACGAGGTCTGGATCCCTTCAACTCACGCGCTTCGTGTCTGGGATGCGCTCATCGAAGCGGGCAAGAATTTTGGTCTCACCCCCGCAGGCATGCTCGCGCTAGATATCGCGCGCATCGAAGCGGGCTTTATCCTGATCGAAGTTGATTACACCGGCGCTGAAAAAGCTCTCATCCCCGCGCAACACTACTCTCCCTTTGAAATCGGCCTGGGCTGGACCGTCGACTTGGGAAAGGAGCATTTCATCGGCAAGAAGGCACTGCTAACAGAGCAGAAAGAAGGCATTCCCAGGCAAACTGTCGGTCTTGAGATCGACTGGGACGATTTTGAGCGTTTGTATCAAGACAAAAACCTGGCGCCACAGGTGCCAACTACGGCCTGGAGAGGCAG